>JAPKZC010000944.1:2238-13799 GCA_026394025.1 Candidatus Solibacter sp. | reverse complement strand
CAGCGCAACCACCACGCCCAGGCCGCTGGCGGACGGGAACTGCGGGGGGACTTCGTTGTCGGAGCTCATGAGCCCCATCAGCACCGTGCCGACGGCCCTCTGCAACTGGCCGCGCATGATGCCGCCGCCAAAATCGGTGGTGTGGATATTGACGTAATACTGGCCGGGGTCGGTGAAGAGGCCGCGCAGCGCGGCGAGAGCGGCGGCGTTGGTGCCATCCACCTGGGCGGGACGGTGGACAATGTCTCCGCCGGCCTTGATCGCCTGATTCGCGGTGGCGCTGAGGCCGGTGTTGATCACTACGGGGCCGGCAACGGTAGGCCCGCCCGAGTGGATGTGGAGGCCGGTGGCCGTGTTATCGGTGGGCAGCGTGACGCGAATCAGAAAATCCACGGTTCCGCTCACGATCTGGCCGGAACTGTCGCGCACGACGTGCGCGACCATGTCCGCCATCCCCTTGCCGTTGACGTTGACGGCGGGCACTTCGTTGGAGGGCAGCATGACCGCCCGGAAGTAGGCGATGTCGGCGGTTTGCGCAAGCAGCGACGCAGTAAAGAGCAGTAGACAGACAGGCAGTTTCCTCATAGTGTCCACAGAATACAGCAAAGCAGTGTGGAGATTCCGCGCGGATTTCAGATTTTACACGACTTACGGGAATCAACGCGGTGGCCGCGGAGTCTCTATAATGGCTGTATGTTCTTTCGTCGGGCGCGCGTGCTGAACCTGAGCTTTCAGGAGCGGGTGAGTACCCTGGAAGGGGCCGGCTTCACGGTGGCCGCGCAGGCGGGCGGTACGGTCCGGGTGAGCCGCGGGGTTTGCGCGGTGGACCTGAAGGAAGCCGGCGGAGCGCTCCAGGTGGAAGATCGCGCGGGCGTGGCCATGGCCGGCGAGATTGCCGTGCTGGTGGACGGCGGATTCCAGAAGTTCTTCCGCGCGCCCAGCGGCAAAAAGAAGCCGGCGCTGGCCGACGAACTCAAGGCGCTGCACGGTTTCGAAGCCGATCTCAAGGAAAGGCTCGGGCTTAAAAGCCTGTACAACGAGGGGCTGGGCACCGTATCCACGCTTTACCAGTACGATCGCGTGAAAGATCGCGACCGCGGCGTTCCCAAGCGCATCTGGGAGTAGCGGAGCGCTTACTTCTTCCCGGCCGTCTCGGATTGCTTCCGCACCTGCTCGAAGTATTGCTGCACGTAGGGCTGTAGCGCCACGGGGACTTCGTCGCGGCTGATTTCCGCGCCCCCCTGGGTGTGCTGCGCGCCCTTCTGCGCATAGGGCGTGCGCAGTTGCTGACTGGTGGTCTGCACTTCCACCGTGGCTTCGCCGCTGATGGTGGCGGAGCGCTTGCCCAGGATCTCGCTGATCTTGCCCATGGCGGCGAGTTGCTCGGCGTTGCGGATGGCCTTCTCGCCATCCTGGCTGCCGATGCCGCTGCCGGGCTGCTTGCTCGGTTGCTCGGAATCGCTCTTGCCCTGGCCTTTGCCCTGCTGCGAGTTCTCGGAGCTCTTGGCTTCCTGGCCGTCCTCGCCTTCCTGCGCATCGCCCTTCTGGCTGCCGTTCTGCGGTTGGCCGTCCTTGCCGTTTTGCTTGGAGCCCTGCTGCGACTTGGCCGGCGCGGATTTCTGGTCCTTGCCCTGTTGTGCCATGGTCTGCTGGTTCTGCTGGGATTTGGCTTTGGAGAGCAGATTCTGAAAGGCGTCCTTCATCTTGCTCAGCAGGCTGGAGCTCTCGCTGGCGTTCTTGGAATCCTGTTTCTCGCCGTTTTGCGATTTCTCTCCCTTCCCGCTTTTTCCGTCGCCGTTCTGGCTCTCTTCGCCGTCCTTGCCTGAGGCTTCGCCCTCTGAATCGGCATCGTCGGAGGCCATTTCGTTGTCGTCCTGCTCGCCGGGTTTCTGGATAGTGATGGACTTGGCATCCATCTTCGCCATGGCTTCGTTTAGGGCCTCATTGGGAGGTTGAACGTCCGGGCTGGTTTCCTCCGGGTCCCGATTCTGCTGATCCTGATTCGCGGCTGCGCTGCCGTCGTCGGGCGTTTCGGGAGTCTGCCTGGGGTTGCGCCGTGCGCTGTTGGCCTGGTGGACCGGCTTGCCGCCGGTGAGCGATTCCGGCAGGAAGCTGGCCAGCGGTTGCCTCAGGTCGAGGCGGCGGGAAAGGCCGTAGCGCAGCCCAAACAGGCTGCCGGCCAACAGCGCCAGGCCAGCCAGCAGATAGACCGCGCGCGGCATGGTGTAGGGCACGGCGTGGCGCGCATCGACGGATTGGGCGAGGCGTCCGGCCTCCTCAAACTGAGCGCGGCGGATATCGGGAGCTACGCGCGCACTGGGATCTACTTCGCTGAAGAAGAGAGCGGTGGAGAGGTGGTCGGCGAGGCCGAGGCGCTGGTCGATGAGTTGGGCAACGGCGTAGGGCGACGGCAACCGCCGCTTCACGCGGTAGATTCCGAACAGGGCGGCGGCCAGCGGAATGGCGAGCGCCACCGGCCAGCTCAGAATCTGGGTGCCGAGGAGCAGCAGTAGAATGAAGGCGGCAAGCGCGGCGCTGCCGGCATTCACCCCCTGGGCGAAGAGTTGGTTGCTTAGAATGCGGCGCCTTGCCTGGCGGACCAGATTTCCCACAGTCATTCCTCGTGCGATTACGTACAATATCGCGGAGCGACGTTGTCCCGAAATGCTGAAATTACCTTCAATCTTATCATTATCCGCCCCGGACGATGCTCCTGCCGTTCGGGCGTAAAATGAATAGGACGGCCCGCTTGCGGGAAGGAACCTCTCTTTGAACCAACGGCTGAAAGTTCTGATTGTGGATGACGAATCGAGCCAGCGCTCCGGCCTGGCGGCGATGGTTTCGGCGTGGGGGCATGACGCCGGAGACGGCCGCCGAGGGCAACGAGGCGTTGCAAAAGCTCAACGATTTTGCCGCCGATGTGATTCTGACCGACTTGAACATGCCCGGACTGGACGGCTTCGGGTTTCTGCAACGTCTGCGCGAAGGCGGCGAGATGCCGCCGACCATTGTGCTGACGGCCTACGGAAACATCGAGACAGCCGTGAAGACGGTGCACGAGCTGGGGGCGTACTGGTTCCTGGAGAAGCCCATCCAGCCCTCCACGCTGGAGGTGCTGATTCGCCGCGCGGGCTCGCACGCCGAACTGCGCACCGAGAAGCGCGTACTGGAGCGCAACCTGGTTTACAAGGGATCGCTCGGCGAGATGGTAGGCATGGCGCCGCGCATGCAGGAGATTTTTGCGCTCTTGCAGCAGGCGGGACCCAGCAAGGCGTGCGTGCTGATCACCGGCGAGAGCGGCACCGGCAAGGAACTGGTGGCACGGACGCTGCATGCGCTGAGCCCGCGGCGGCAGGGACCGTTCGTGGCCATCAACTGCGCGGCACTGCCGGAGACGCTGATTGAAAGCGAGTTGTTCGGGCATGAGAAGGGCTCGTTCACGGGAGCCAGCGAGCGGCGCGCGGGATGTTTCGAAGTGGCGCAGCACGGCACGCTGCTGTTGGACGAGATCGGCGAGATGCCGTTGCTGACGCAGGCCAAACTACTGCGAATCCTGGAGGATTCCAAAGTACGGCGCTTGGGCGGCCGCACGGAGTTTGAAGTGGATGTGCGGGTACTGGCGGCCACGAACAAACTGCCCGAGGAAGCGGTCAGCAGCGGGCATCTGCGCGAGGACCTCTTCTACCGGCTGAACGTATTCCACGTTCATCTGCCTCCGCTGCGCGAGCGCAAAGAAGACATTCCCGCGATGGTGGAGACGCTGATCGGGGACATGAACCGCAAGCACGATTGCCGGGTCACGGAGGTTTCGGCGGAGGTGCTGGAATCCATGCAACGGCATCGCTGGCCGGGGAATGTGCGGGAATTGCGCAACGTGCTGGAGCGGGCGGTGATTCTGGCGGGCGAAGGAACCATCGAGGTGAAGAATCTGCCGGCGTTCCTGCAAAGCCGGCCTGCCGCGGCGGGCGGGATGGCCGCGAACGCACCGGCGGCGCCGAACCCGGGGGGGACCCCGGCGGCGGACGATGCCGATGCGGTGAAGTTCCAGATCGGCACTACCGTGGAAGAGGCGGAGAAGGGGCTGATTCTGCGCACCCTGGAGCATACGCGGAATAACAAGACACGGGCGGCGGAGATCCTGGGGATCAGCCTGAAGACTCTACACAATAAGTTGAAAGAGTACGGGCCGAGAGAATTGGGCATCGGAGTATAAGCAATCTTGACCCCGGAAACGCCACCGAAGTCCCGTCCATTCCGTCTGCCGCCGCACCTTGACGCCATGACAAGGCGCGGCCTGCTCCTGGTGCAAGACCCGGCAGAGCGTGCCGAACTGCGCCCGGTGGTTGACGCCATCGCGGCGACAACCTTCGAGCGCTGGCTCTCCAGGCGGACCGCGGAAGACAACCGCCCCGAGCACGAGTTCGTGGTCTTTGGCGCTGCCATGCGGATTGCCGAAGCCGAACGGCTGCCGGTATCCGGGAAACTGGTGGTGGTCTGCGTCACCTTTCTGCACGACACGTACGCCATCCACCGGATCACCGAAACGGCGATTCGCGATCGGATGAAGCGGGATGCGGAACTCGCCGCCAGGCTGCGGGAGGAAAAGGCGCGGCAACGCATCGAGCACATGGAGGGAGGCGCCCGGAATGCCGTCCTGCTGCTGTGCGAACTGGAGCATCCGGACCGTCCGGGACAACCCATCGTGGCCGGTGATGTGCGCGAGCGCTGTGCCGCCATCATCGCCGCCCACGATTGCTGGAAGCTCGGCAAGCCTCACCCGGCGGCCAGCGACCGGGAAGCGCTGGTGTGTTTCGAGGCGGATGCCCTCTGGCCTTTGCATCCCCTGGGCGTGTTGGCGGATCTGGAACGCCCAGGCGAGTCCGGCGACCCGAAAGACGTTGACGACCCCGATGAGTGGCGCAAACAGATTCGCCACAACCTGGAGACGCTGCGCGAGTACCGGGCGAATTGGGATGGGACCGGTGAGGTATTCCAGGACTCCGTGTCCATTTTCAGGACTGCCGAGGGGCACCGCTTGTATCGCGAATGGGCCGGCTTGTGGGGGGCTCCGCTCCCTGACGGGTCGCGGCTCTGATTGGCGCCGCGACCTTTAGGGAGCGGTTTCCTCGAAACACGAGCGCCGTATTTGTGACGGAGCCTACCTGCCGGTGTGCAGGTTGTTGTGAATGGCGTAAAGCGCCAGTTCCAGGCGGTCGGAAACGCCCAGTTTGTCGAAGATGTTGTGCAAGTGGTTTTTGACCGTTTGCTCGCTGATGAACATCTTCTCGGCCATTTCTTTATTCTTGAAGCCCTGAGCCACCAGCGCCACGATTTCGCGCTCCCGCTGGCTGAGCGGGGAACGCTCGCGCTCGCGGACCGGCGGCGCGGGGGGAAGGGAGTGGGTGGGCGCTTCGTCGTTGGCAACGAACTGGCGGATGACCGCGGCGGTGGTGTGGGAATCCAGCCAGATTTCGCCGGCGTGGACTTTGCGGATACTCTTGATGAGTAATTCCGTCGCGGTTTGTTTCAACACGATCCCCGAGGTCCCCAATTTCATGGCCTGGACGAATTCGTTTTTATCGTCGGAAGCAGTGAGGACAATCACGCGGGTTTTGTTTTTGGCGATCTGGAGACGCTGCAAGGTAGCCAAGCCGTCCAAGCCGGGCATCTTCAGATCCAGCAGGAGAATATCGGGTTCATGCTGTTGCAGAACATCCAGCACCTGGCGTCCGTCCTGCGCTTGAGCCACAACTTCGAAATCCTCTTCCAGGGCAAGGAGGCGGCACAATCCATCCCGGAAGATCGGATGGTCGTCTGCGACCACGATCCGGATCTTGGACTTAGAGGGCGTTCCTAAACCGGAAGGTCCATTCGTACCCGCACTGTTCTCAGACATACACTATCCGTCCGTAATTGTAGAGTTCTAATAGTACCAAGTCAAATGACACCGTCGGGCTGAGGCACGTGGATAACCCATTTCAATCATTGTAGCCTATGGCGGTGGGGTTTTGGGCTTCTCTTCCGGCTCAGGGAACCGTTAACGAAAGGGAGCCCGGCTTTGATAAGGTTGAAGGAATATGAGCGAAGAATTGGGCGAAGTGGATTTTCAACGGTTCTGGCGGCGCCTGCAACTGCTTGGGCTCAATGCTTACGAGTCGCGGTCGTACCTGGTGCTGCTGGGCCATCCGAAGTTCAAGGCGCTGGAACTGGCAGCCCGCGCGCACGTGCCGCGGCAGAAGATCTATGAAGTGCTGGACAGCCTGGTGGAAAAGGGCTTCGCACAGGTAGTCCAGGAGAAGACGAAGCTCTTCTCGGCGGTGGAACCCAGCCTGGCAATTCCCGGATACCTGTCTCGCAAGCGGCAGGTTCTGGAACAGGAACTCACCGACAACGGACGGGCCGGCGGAGCGCTGATCGACGATCTGAAGTCGCTCTACGCCGAAGGTCAGGGCGGACGCGGCACGCTGGATTTCCTGCGCATTGTGACCGAACCGGCGCAAACCGGCGCGGAATACCGCCGCATGCTGATGGAAGTGAAACGCGAGTATCTGGAGTTCTCCCGGCCCCCCTACGCGGTGGATCCCCTGGACGAAAAGCTGGTGAAACAGGCGGGACAGGGCGGCGTGGTGTGCCGGCTATTGCTGGAATCGGCCTCGCTGGACACTGCCCACCGCCAGCGGCTGGTGGAATACGTGGAAAGCGGAGTACAGGTACGGATCGCCGAATCGCTACCCATGAAGCTGGCCGTGTTCGACGGGGAGTACGGAATGCTGGCTCTGTTGGACCCGGTGATCACGCGCCCCACCTGGACTGCCGTGGTATTCCGTCACGAAGGCATGGGCGAGGCGATGAAGGCGTTGTTCGAAGAGCGCTGGCGGCGCGGGACGGATCTGTAGGGCGGGATAAACGACCGCTCCCTGACGGTCGCGGCTCTGCTTGGAGTTGCGGCTGATCGATCTCCTTAGCGCTCGAAGCGCAGGCAGGCGCGGCCCAAATAGACCTCGTCGCCGGGCCGCAGTTTCTCGCCGCGGCGATCGCCGGCGGGGACTTCGATAGAGCGGCCGTCGCGGAAGACGCGGGTGCCGAATTCGCTGCCGTCGTCGCACAGGCGGTAGTCGCCCGAGTCCAGCCGGATGTGCGCGTGCTTGCGGGACACGGTGGCGTTGGCCTCATCGGCGCCCTCTTCGAACACCACATCGTTGCGGCGCACCACGCGGTGGTCGGCATCGGTCAATTCCGGCATGCGCCCGATGTTGGTGCGAGCCCTTTCCAGCGTATACTCGGGGTGCTCCGTCTTCCCTTTGACAAGTATCACGCGCCCGGCCGCGGCGGCCACGGCCTCGGTTTTCACCGGTTCCACCGAATACGCAATCTCAAACGCGCGCAGCCCCGCTTCGGCGGTGCGCACTTCCAAAGAAAACCCGCGCGGCAGTTCGCACTCGCTGCCATCCATCGCCTCGCGGATATCGGCGCCGAGGCGCTCGCCGAAGGCGGCTTGCAGGATGGTGCGGCGCTCGGCTTCGGCGGCCACCAGGGTCACCACGACGCGCGCGAACGGGAAGACGCGGCGTCCGCGGGCGACAATCTGCACCTTGCCTTCCACCTCCGCCAGAATGGCGCGATGCAGCAAGAGCAACTCGTTGGAATCGGCCGCGCCGAACATGCGTTCGGCGAAGCGATGGAATCCGCGCTCGATGGTTTTCTCGAGTTCCGAAAAAAGGCTCATGGCTGAATCAGTCCCATTTTGACCGCCGCGTTGACCATCTCCGCCGCGGCCGGGGCTGCCGCCGTACCGCCGTACACTCCATTCTCCACCAGGACGGAGAAGGCGATTTTGCGGGCGGCCCCACCGTACGGCGCGAAGCCGATGAACCAGGCGTGCGATGGCGCATCGGCCAGTTCCGCGGTGCCGGTTTTGCCCGCCACCGCGACCCCGGCGGCGCCGCGCCGTCCGGTGCCGGAAGTCACTACTTCCCGCATGAAGCGGCCCAGTGTTGCGGCCGCATCGGGGGGCAGGATGACGGCGGGCGGCGCGACGCGTCCATTGTTCTCGTCGGCCAGCCAGCGCCCTTGCGGCATGGCGCCGCCGTTGGCGACGGTGGCCGCCACGCGCGCCATCTGGAACGGCGATGCCACCACCTCACCCTGTCCGTAGGCCGATTGCGGCAGCGCCTTCTTCAACTCCGCGGCGGTGTCCGGCGAGGCGGCGGCGATGCCGAGCAGCGCGGCCGTATCGTGCAGCGCGTCGGCGCCCACATCGTAGGCGCCCAACTGCGCGAAGTAGGCGTTGCAGGAGACGATGAGTCCGCCCTCCAGATTGAGCGTGCCGTGCGGTGATTTATCCTGCACGTCGTCGCGGATGGGGCGCTTGGACCCCTTGAGAAAGTTGCCCACGCGGCCATCGGGCAGGCGCTCGCACTGGTACGATTTGTGGGCCAGTTGCGCGTCCTTGCGCAACGCCGCCATGGCGGTGACCACTTTGAACGTGGAGCCCGGCGGATAGAGACCGTAGCGCGCGCGGTCCAGATAGGGATTGGCCTCGTCCTGCACCGTGCCCTCCACGGGCAGGGGGAAACTCACGGCGGCCAACAGATCGCCGGTGGCCACGTCCATCACTACCGCCGCGCCCTTGGTCTGGCCGGATTGCTTCAGTTGATTGCGCAGGATCTCGCCGACTTTGACTTCCAGGCGCGCGTCGACGGACATGCGGACGTCGCGCGGGCGATCCAGCACGCGGCGCACTTCGGCGTGGTTGGGCTCCCGGCGGTGGCGCAGCAGGGGGACGAGTTCGCGGTAATCGTAACGCAGCACGCGATCCATCTTGCCGGTGGAGGGGTTCCTGACTTCCACCATGGTGGGCCGGTCGTCATACCCGCGCAGGCGGCGCGCCGAATCGCGCTCCACGAAACTGGTGTTGCTGGCGGCCCATCGGGTGCGCGTGCGCAGGTCGCCCAACAGGTCGAACATCAGCCCGCCGAAAGGATAGTAGCGGGCGTCGGTGCGCGGGCAGGCGCGGTCGATATCGATTCCGAGAGCCGAGTAATCGGCGCGATGCTTTTCGAGTTCGCTCCAATTGCTGGTGGCGAGCGGCAGGCCGTTGCGGTCGTAGACGGTGCCCTTGGGGAGCGTCCCGGCGCCAACGGTGGGGCCGGCGCGGAAGACTTCGATGTAGGCGGCTTTGGCCGCCATCACGGCGGCGGCCATGGCGAACAGGGCGCCCGCGACGGTGAGCGGAAGGCGGAAAGGCGGGGTCACAGTGGGCGCTGCCTGGCCGCGCTCCACCGACAGCAAGACCCCAAAAATCGCGAAGTTCGCCAGCATCGCGGTGCGGCCGTAGCTCAGGAAGGGGGTGACTACGCCGGAGAGCGGCAGCACGCCGAGCGAGCCGCCGGCGATCAGCAGGACTTGCAGCGCCGTGGCGGCCCCGATACCCGCGGCCAGGAAGAATTCGTAATCGGAACGGGCGCGCATGGCGATGCGAAAACCGCGGTACACCAGGAACGCGTACAGCGCGAAGACCGCCGCGACGCCCAGGAATCCCCACTGCTCGCCAAGTGCGGAGAGGATCAGGTCAGTGTGCCCGGCCGGCACGAATTGCGGGTCGCCCTGTCCCATGCCGGTGCCGGCGATTCCGCCCGTGGCGTAGGCCCAGAGCGAATGCGCCAGTTGGTCGCCGCCGTGCACCAGGTTGTCCCAGGGGGAAAACCACATGGAGACGCGATCGCCCACGGTGCGCGGCACGCCCAGCAGGTAGCCGGCGCCGAAGCCCGCGCCGAGCAGCGTCAACCCGGCCAGCGGCACGAATATGCTGCCGCGTGCGATTCCGTAGAGCGTCAGAAACAGGCAGGCGAACACCAGCGCCGGACCCATGTCCCTTTGCAGAAAGAAGAACACCAGCGAGAGCACCACCGAGACCAGCGCGGGCAGGGTGTACTCCACCGGCGGGATATCGATGCGCGAAGTCAGCGCGGCGAGCGAAGCGCGATTTTCACGCGCGTGGCGCAGCACATCCCAACACTTGGCGAAATATCCCGCCAGGAAGAACACCAGCATTACGCGGATGATCTCCACCGGTTGGAAGCCGAACAGGTTCACCTTGGCGTCGCTGGTGCCGGGGCCGGAACCGAACAGCACCAGCAGCACGGAAAGCGCGAAGCTGGCCAGCAGCGGCACGAAGCTCAACTTGCCGGTGAGCCGTTGGTAGTTGAACCCGCTCAGCACGGCCAGCAGCACCACGCCGGCCGCCGCGCCCTGGGCGAAATCCACGAACAGCAGGTTGTCGCGCACCGGGTCGCGCAGGCTCACCATGAGGACGAGCCCAATGCCGCTGAGCGCCAACAGCGCGGGCAGAAACATCTGGTCGCCCTGGAATCCGCGCAGGCTCCAGAATATGTGCACCAGCCAAAACGCACCGAAGAAGATGCCGCACCAAAGATAGAAGGCGCGCTGGAACTGCGCCGGATTCCGCACCACCAGCAGCGGCTTCAACTGGCGAAACTGCTCGTTGGTCAGCAGCTTCTTGTGCGCGATGCCCCCGACATTAGAAAGGCTGCCCGTGAGGTAGTAGATTTCGCGCGCCGCCGCGTCGCGCTCGCGGCCGTTAGGGAAGAACGGGGTGAGCGCCGGAATCAACTCCTCGCGCGCGCCCAAGGCGTTGAGATTGAGCAGGCGTTTGGCGGTCAGGCCGGCCTCAACCTCGGCGAGCCCTGCCGATTTGGCTTTATGGACCTGGTACAAGCCGGCAGCCACCAGCAGGCTGGCTACCAAGGTGAGCAGGAACTCGCGGCCGCGCCAGGCCGCGCGCTGTCCCGTGAGGTCTCGTGCGGCGGCGCGCTCAACGGATCTGCTGCGGGTAACGGCCATATCAGTGAGCGCCGGATTCGATCTGCTGCAAGCGGAAATTCACGCTCTCCAGGCTGAGCCGCACGCGCACCACGTTGACGATCGATTTGCCCCACGGCGAGATGCCCTGATACAGCTCTTCGGCGCGCTTGTAGTCATCGGCGGCGCGCTGGATCTGGTCCTTCTCCGGCGGCAGCCCGCGCACGTTGCGCGAATCCCACCAGAGGCGGTCGCCGCGGTCGCGATAGCCATCGGCGAGCAGCGATTTCTCGCGATTGCCCAACGCATAGCCGCGCTTCTGCGCCTGTTGCAGGGCCTCGTAACCCTTGTCGATATCCTTCAGGCCGTAGACATAGACGCGCGCCAGGCCGAGTTCGGGATCGGGCGATTTGGGCAGCAGCTTTTGCGCCTCATCGAACTTCTCCACGGCGAGGCTCAGCTCCTGCGCGCTGCGGTGGCTGGTGCCGTTGATGCGCGCCAGATGGCCTTCGCAGAGGCGGAGTTTGCCGCGAACGCTATCCTCCGGATCCACCGCCAGCGCCCGCCCAGCCATGGTGCGCGCGCGCTCCCACTCCTTCTCGTAAATCAACTGGGCTTCGTTGTTGCGGTAGGTATCGATCACGCGGTCCGCCGCCGCGGCAAACTTCTGCTTCACCACTTTTCGCGGTCCATGCAAAAGGAAAGACGAAGGATTGCCCTTGGAAAGTTCCGTCCATCTG
>JAPKZC010000944.1:680-2167 GCA_026394025.1 Candidatus Solibacter sp. | reverse complement strand
TGTTCGGCCTCCACCTCGCGCGCCAGTTGCTGGCCGTGCTGATACAGCAGGTAGTTCGAGGTCAGCGCCCAACCGCCGTACAGGACGCTGGCCAGCAGGAGGAACACCAGGATCTTCATGGTGACGCCGTAGGCGGCGGGCGCCGGTGGCGCAGCCGGCTTGGTCTGTCGGGTGGCGTCCGCGGGAGCGGCGGGGCGCGAGGTCTTCCGCGTCTCCTCGGCGGGCTCGCCGGGGACCGCGGTGCGCCGCGTCTGGTCGCCCGCCGCATCTTCGCGCGGCCGGAAGGTGCGCCGCGTGGCGTCCAGATCTTCGCTCACGGCGGCCACCGGAGTTCCGCCCTGGAAGGCTTCCAGATCGGCGCCGAACTCGCGGGCGGATGGGTAGCGCAGTTCCGGGTTGGGCGCCATCGACTTGATGAGGATGCGGCGCAGCGGCTCGGGGCAGGGGTCCGGCGCCGGGGGCGGCGCGATGCGCGAGCGGATCATGCGTTCCAGACGCTCGGTATTTTCGGCGTGGTAGGGCTGCAAGCCAGTGACCATCTCGTGGAGCATGACGGCCAGCGACCACAAGTCCGAACCCACATTGACGTCGCCGGAATCGAGCCGTTCCGGCGAAGCGTAGGGCACGCTGCCGAATTCGTTGCGCGTCAGGCGGCGCGACATGGAAAGCGCCTTGGCGATGCCGAAATCCAGCACGCGCACCTCGCCGTGGGCATCGATGCGGATGTTCTTGGGCTTAATGTCGCCGTGGACTACGCCGCGGAAACTCTTGCCGTCGATCGCGATTTCGAGATTGTGCGCGTTGTCCAGGGTCTTGGCGACGTCGATGGCGACGCCGGTGGCGAATTCGAGGGCGAGCGGCCCGCGGCGCATCAACTCCGCCAGGTCCTGCCCATCGATGTACTCCATGGCGACCAAGAAAAAGCCGTCGGCATCGCCCGAGCCGTAGACGCGGACCACGCGCGGATCAATGGCGGCCAGGCGCGCCTGCAACTCGGCGCCGCGGCGTTCGGCTTCAATGGCGGCAATGGTATCGGCGTCGGTGGCGTGCTCGATCAGCTTGAGCGCCACGGTGCCGCCGTTCTCGCCGTCCTGCGCCAGGTACACGTCGGCCATGCCGCCGCGCCCCAGCTTGCGGACGATCTCATACTTGCCGATTTTGCGGCTGGCCGGGGCGATCATGGGGTGGCCCCCCTCGGGAAGACCGGACTGTACGAGAGAGTCAATTCAACGCAGAGGCGCAGAGACGCAGAGATAAGCGCAGAGAAATGCAAACGCAAAAACAAAACCTGTACAAGGGCTAGGGTTCGTCCGCTCCCCTTCCACCTTGCGCCTGGTCTTCTCTGCGCTTGTCTCTGCGTCTCTGCGCCTCTGCGTTGAAGGCGCATTTTCGAACCGCTCGGGCTTCCCCAGATTAGGGTGGGGGCCATCATTGTTTGGCCTCTGCCGCGGGCCGGGGCGGCCGGGCCGGGGCTTGAACCGGACCCA
>JAPKZC010000944.1:0-639 GCA_026394025.1 Candidatus Solibacter sp. | reverse complement strand
GGCCGGGGCTTGAACCGGACCCAGGAAGAAGTTGAGTTCCCGGACGGTTGCCGTAGCGGGCGGTTCCAGCACGTTGCGGTCGAACGTGTTGGCCAGCAGCGATGGTTTGGCGCCATCGCGCGCGGCCACTCCGGCGCCTTTATTCGCCTGGATCAGGTTGTGCGAGAGCCACGGCGCGGAAGGGCCGAGGATGAGCACGCCTTCGGCGAGGCAATCGCGGATCGCATTGGCGCGCAGCACGGGGCTGGTGCTGCCGCGAATCTCGATGCCGATTCCGGCGCCTTTGACTTCCACATCGTCAATCTCCACCACGGAATCGCGCAGCAGTATGCCTACCGAAAGCGGCATCGCCGCGTCGGCCAGGATGCGGAAGCCGGTGAGGCGCGCGCCTTTCACGCCTTCGGCGATGACGGCGGGCCCGTTGCTCATGGGCGCGGCGCGCAGTTTGGGTTCGCGGGGGACGCGGGCGCGCAGGCTCACGCCGTCCTTGAGGCGCACCTGCTCGCGATACTCGCCCTCGGGGACTTCCACGGTGTCGCCGGCGCGGGCCTCGGCCATGGCGGCGGCGATGGTGGTGGTGACCGCGATGACACGCGGCGCAATCACCACCGGCGCCGGTTGCCACATGGTCCGGGTCAG
>JAPKZC010000156.1 GCA_026394025.1 Candidatus Solibacter sp. | reverse complement strand
TCGCTCAAGTCGTTCTGGATGCGCACCCGGCCCATCTGATAATAGGTATACGTCGCACCAGGGCGCGAGCGGAACGTGTTGGCTTCTTCCGTCCAGTCCAGACTCCGGCCGCTGATCGCGATGGGCGATACGTTCACGTTTTCGGCGCTTAGGCCCGGAATGGCAAATATCGAGATCGCCAGCGGCAGACAGGCAAATCGAACCTTGAGATCCATGTGTTTCCTCCTTGCGTGCGGGATTCGCTTCGCTCCTCCCTACACTCACACCTGCGCAGGCTGAAACCCGGAATGATCAAGGCCGATGAGTTTTTTTTGAGGGGCTGAGTTCTTCGGCACCCGGCAAGAACGGCCAGGTAGCGTCCGGCTGACGTAACCGGTGCCTGAGCGCTACTGGAAACGGCAACGGGATTCACGAAGCGCAGCCACGCCGCGGGCATGCGCCGCAAAATGCGCTTCAGCACGCTCGGGACGCCGCATCCGATACAATGAACGATGTGGGGACACAGACAGTGACTAATCCGCCGGGAGTGCGGGCGCGCCTATCGGAGCTGACGGCGGATGTTCAGCGCGGGTTCGTGGCGGAGTGGGCGGTAACCATCATCCTGCTGCTGTTCGGAACGACGACGCTGGTGCAGGCGTTCGTGATTCCGAGCGCGTCGATGGTGGGCACGCTGCTGATTGGCGACCACGTGCTGGTGGACAAGATGGTGTACGCGCCGCCGGGGATGTGGAGCAAGGTGATGCCGTACCGGGAGCCGCGGCGCGGCGACATCATCGTTTTCCGTTATCCGCTGAACATTTCGATGGACTACGTGAAGCGGGCGATCGGCATCCCGGGGGATCATATCCGGCTGGTGAACAAGCAACTGATGCTGAACGGGCGGCTGGTGAATGAGCCCTACACGGTGCACAGCCAGCAGTACCCGGACGCGTACCGCGACAATTTTCCCTCGAACGCGCACACGATGCCGTTGCGGCCGAGGGCGGCGGAGATGATCGAGAAGTACGTGGTGAACGATGAACTGGTGGTGCCGCCGGGGTACATATTCGCGATGGGGGACAATCGGGACGACTCCGACGACAGCCGCTACTGGGGACTGGTGCCGCGGGAGAATATCGTAGGGTCGCCGGTGGTAATCTACTGGAGCTTCGAGGCGCCGACGGCGGACCTGGTGAACGGGAACATCGGATTCGACCACATCATGGACGTGGTGACGCACTTCTTCACGAAGACGCGGTGGACGCGGACGTTCCACCTGACCCGTGGGTATCCGTTGAAGTAGCGGTTGGCCGGTGGCGCGGCGGGTGAGGTCAGGGTTTAGCCGGTTCAAAGAGGGCACAAATCGCGCCGGCGGGATCCTGAATGACGCAGAAGCGGCCACTCGCGCCGCCGCCAGTGGCGGGACGAAGCACCTTGCCGGAGAGTTCCTGACAGCGGAGGATGCTCTGGTCGAGATCGTCAACCGTAATGTAGACCAGCCAGACGGGAGGAAGTCCGGCGTTTTGGCCGCGCGCGTGGCAGATGCCGGCGACGGGTTGAGGCTCGCCGGGCGGGTGCATGCAGAAATCCTGGTAGCCGCCCATTTCGACGGGAGACGGAGTCCAGCCGGTGACGCCCTGGTAGAAATCCCGAAGGGCGGGAGCGTCTGGGACGGTGAGATCGAGCCAACCGATTTGTCCTGGCATAGGTAGATTCTTGCGCGATCCGGGCTGAAAAAGCCAGCACGTTTTTCAACGAGCGCTTTTCGAACCACTACCCCCGAAACAAATTCACCCGATTCTGTTTTGGTGGGATTGGGTGTATTCTGAAAGTTCGGGGAGAAGAACAACGGTAAAGTTCTGCGTGCTGGCCAGCGGGAGTTCGGGGAATGCCGCCCTGCTGGCCACCGAAAATACGCGAATTCTGGTGGATGCGGGGTTGAGCATGCGCGAACTGCGCAAGCGTCTGGCCTCGATTGGCGAATCGCTGGATGCGATCGACGCGATCCTGATCACCCACGAGCACTCGGACCACGTGGCGGGGCTGCCCGTGCTAGCGCGGAATAAGGACATGCGCGCGGTGATCTACATGACGCACCTGGCGGCCCCGGCGATCGATTGGGGCGCCACGCCACCGGCACGACTGGAGCCGTTCCAGGCGGGCGCCAGCTTCCAGATCGGCGATATCGAAGTACAGAGCTTCGGTATCCCGCACGACGCCATCGACCCAGTGGGATACTGCTTCGAAGCGCAGGGAATTCGCGTGGGCGTGGCCACCGATCTGGGCTACGTGCCGGAATCCATCAAGTTTCATTTGCGGCGCACCAACGTGCTGCTGCTGGAAGCCAATCACGATCTGGACATGCTCAAAGTGGGTCCGTATCCCTGGAGTGTGAAGCAGCGCGTGATGAGCCGCGTGGGACACCTGTCGAATCTGCATATGTCGGATTATCTGATGCAGGATCTGTCTGGCTGCACGGCGAATCTGATTTTGGGCCATCTGAGCGAGCAGAATAATCATCCGGCGATCGTGCAGATGGTGGCGGCCGAAGCCTTAGAGCGGCGCGGATTGGAGACGCGCCTCTCGATTGCCGCGCAAAAGGCTCCAAGCGAAGTTTTTCAATTCTAAAAACATCATGATTCCCCGATACACGCGTCCCGAAATGGGCCGGATCTGGAGCGACCAGAACAAGTTCCAGCAATGGCTCGAAGTGGAACTGGCAGCCTCGGAGGCGCTGGCACAACTGGGCGTGGTGCCCGCCGAGGCGGCGCGCCTGTTGCGCGAGCACGCGGGCTTCGACGTATCGCGTATCCACGAAATCGAAAACACAGTGAAGCACGACGTGATCGCGTTCACCACGGCGGTAGCCGAGACGATGAACGCGCGCGGGCACGGCGAAGTATCGCGCTGGTTTCACTACGGCCTGACGTCGAACGACGTGGTGGACACGGCGCAGGCGCTAATGTTGCAGCAGGCGTCGGCGATTCTGATTCGCGACCTGATGCAGTTGCGGGAAGCGCTCAAGCGGCGCGCGCTGGAGTTCCGGCATACGGTGCAGATCGGGCGCACGCACGGGGTGCATGCGGAGCCGATTACGTTCGGGTTGAAGCTGGCCATCTGGTACGAAGAGGCGGGGCGCAATCTCACCCGATTGGGCGCGGCGGCCGAGGACGTGCGGGTCGGCAAGACGTCGGGCGCGGTGGGCACGTTCGGGCACATCGACCCGGAGACCGAGGAACTGATCTGCGAAAAGCTGAATCTGCGCCCCGCGGCGGTGGCCTCGCAGGTGATCCAACGGTACCGCCACGCCAACTTCGTGGCCGCGCTGGCGCTGACCACCGCGCTGTGCGA
>JAPKZC010000941.1:5479-6398 GCA_026394025.1 Candidatus Solibacter sp. | reverse complement strand
CGGAGGCCGTCGATGTTTTGCGGGAAGGTGCGCATCTGGTAGGTGCCGGGCGTGAAGGCGCTGCGCTTTTCCCAGCCCTGCTTGCAGGTCTGGTCCGGGGCAGAGGGGAGAATTACGGTGTCGCCAGGTCCGGCGGCCGCCTGTGACGCCACGCAGCCGGCGGTATTGAAGTAGTGGTCGAAGGTCGGGTTGTCGATCTTGATCTGGTTGACATCGCCGTAGTAGGTGTTGCTCCCGAAACCCAGGAGACCGCCCGGGGAGTACTCGTAAACCCCGGCCAGAGTCCATCCGCCCACCACACGGCTGGCGATATCATTTTGAATCCAATGGCGGCCCTTGCCGAAGGGGAGGTCGTAGACGAAGGTAGCGGCCACGCGGTTGGGTACGGCGCCGCCGCGTACCCAGTAGGGCACCTGCGGGAAGGTGGTATCGTACACGCTCCACGGCTGGAAGTAGCTGATGGCCTGCTTCTGAATCATTCCCGTGTAGGCGAAGTTGGCGGTCAGGCCCCTGGAGAAGCGGTGGTTGAAGCTGAGCGCCACCATGTGCGACCGCGCCTTGCCGACCGGGTTCGGAACGGTGAGGTTGCCATTGGAGTAGGGGCGGAGCAGGTTGGCCTTAGAGATCGTGGCGCTGGTATAGAAGCTCTTGGTGGCCATGTCCTGGTAGACCACAGCGTTAGCGGCCGCGAGCGATGCGAAGTTGGCGATGTTGTACGGGTTGGTGACGTTGGTGCCGAGGTTGGAGTCTTGCAGGCAGCCGCTGGTTACGGTAGCGGAGCAGGAAATGGTGGCGCCCGTGGCGGAGTTCACGGGCCGGGAGGCTCCCATGTAGTAGTAGCTGGACGGGAGTCCGGACAGGCTGATATTGGGACTATTGGCGGGAATAATATTGATGGCAGAGGCGTAGGTCATTTCGT
>JAPKZC010000941.1:3409-5472 GCA_026394025.1 Candidatus Solibacter sp. | reverse complement strand
GGCCGCCTCGACCACGTTGCTGTCGCCGATCTGCCGCTCGACGCTGATGCGCCCGCGCTGCTGGCGGGGGTGCCGGTCGGGCTGGTAGGTAAAGCCTGTTCCCACCAGAGCCATATTGCCGAGCGCGTCGCGCAGGGGCGCATCGAAGCGCGTGCCGCCTTGCGAGGCGCGGACGGGGAATGGATCGTTGAGAGGCGACACCAGGCCAGCCGGATTGCCGACCAGCCAGGTAACGCCCTGGTCAGTGGTGACGGTAGGGTTGGTACCGCGGCTGTACCCTGTCTGGTTGGGGCGAAAGCTGATGGCGTTGACATTGAGCGTGGCGTAGTAGACACCGTAACCGCCGCGCACCACGGTTTTGGAGTTGACCTGATAGCCGAAGCCGATACGCGGCAGCCACAGCAACTGGCTCTTCCATGCGCGGCTGGGAGCGCCGGACGCGTTGGCGTATACGGCCCCGCCCAGAACCTTGAATTGAGAGGCCGGCAGTTCCGCTATCGGGCTCCTGGCGTAGGCCGCTTCGGCGAGCGCGGAAATTGGCAGCACGGCGTTCTTGTCGTAGTCGATGATTAGGCGGTTGAAACGCTCGGTGGCGCCTTGTTCGAACTCGGCGCGCAAGGCCAGGGTGAGGGTCAGCTTGGGGGTGACGCGCCATTTATCCTGGGCGTACCAGGCATAGTAGGGGTTCCGCACATAAGCGCTGTCGTTCCCCGAAATGGTGATGCCGCTGGGCAGCCCCATCATGAAGGATGCCCAACTGAGGCCGATGCCGCCGGCGGTGTATCCGCCGCTGGCGCAGCCGTCGTCGCATTGCCGGAAATAGGTATTGGAGAAGGTGTACTGCCCGTCATTGTTGCCGGCGTGGATGGAGCGGATCTGCTGGCGAATGTCGAGGCCGAATTGCAGCGCGTGGGTTCCGCGGTTGTGGTATAGGTCGAAATTCTCCGTGTTGAAGCGATTGTAGATCGGGTTGGGAATGCCGCCGATCCCGTTTGTGGCATAACCGTTGATGTTCATCTGCGGAAGATAGCACTGGGTGAGGGCGCACTTGTCGTCCAGGTAGGTGGGCAACCCGACGTCGGACGGCTTGAACCTGAAGGGAGTGTCGCCGACCGAGGCCAGCGACCACCAATTACTGATCGAAAACGAAGCGTGCAGCATGGTGCTGGGGTTGAGGGTGTAGACCAAGTTTGAGACCGGGCATAATATCGATGGTCCAATCGCCGCGGAACTCCACGAAATGGTTCCGGGTGAAGCGGCCGAATAGGCGCATCTTGCTGCCCAGGTTGACGTCCGCGCGGCCCGAATATTGGCCGAAGGTCCAGTTGTAGGGCGCGGTGATGGAGAGGAACGGGTTGTTGTTGGGGGTGGTGCTCTTATCGAACCAGTTGTTGGGGTCGGGCCAGTACTTGACGTAATTGTCGTAGAATTTCTTCCCCATGTTGATGTACTGCGCGGGAAGGACGTTGCCGGCCAGCGGCGTGCGGATATAATGACCGGCGCGGGCGGTGTCGACTTTGACCGAAAGGGGATCGTAGAGCTGATACTGTTGGGGTTGGGAGGCAACCTTGAGGAGGTCGGAGAAATCTCCCTTCTTGTTGTCCACGGTGGGCACGACACGGTTGTAGGTGCTGGATTCCTCGGGCTTGGCGTCTTTTTCCCCGTTGTAGTTGAAGGAGAAGAACACCTTGTTGCGGCCGTTAAAGACCTTGGGGATCCAGATGGGGCCGGTAACATTCAGGCCCCAGAGATTGGAGTGGCCGGCCGGCTGGATGGGCTGCGCCGCCAACTGGGCCGCCCTGGTGGGGTTGCCCTGCGCGTTGGCCGCCGCGATGTTGGAGTAGTAGTTCTTCTTGGTGAAGAGATTGGCGCCCTGCCAGCGCTGGTTCCAATAGTTCTCGCTGGCGGAGCCGTGAAACTGATTGGTGCCGGTCTTAGTGCTGACCGCAATACCCAAACCAGTGGAGTGACCGAAACTGCCTTCGAACGTGGTGGTCAACACCTTGGTTTCCGCCACAGACTCGACCGACGGGAGGTTGGCGGTGTAGCGGGAGTTGCCGTCG
>JAPKZC010000941.1:0-3318 GCA_026394025.1 Candidatus Solibacter sp. | reverse complement strand
CCGTTGTTGTAGTCGCTTCCGCCCTGGGTGGAGTGCGGTCCCAGCAGGATGGGCGGTCCGCCGCCCTGCACTCCGGCCGAGTAGCGGATCATGGTGAACACGGTGTTGGCCATGACGGGCAGATCCTGCACGCTGCGGACGTCGAGGACGCGGCCGGAGTCGGTTTTGGTGGAGTCGATGAGAGCCGCTTCAGCTGTTACGGTGACGGATTCGGTGATGGCGCCGACTTGCAGCACCAACTCCACTTCCCGGATGTCCGTCAAGCCCAGGGTGATGCCGGCGCGAACGGCCTTCTTGAAACCCGTCGCTTCGACCGAAACCACATAACTACCCGGCAGCAACAGCGGCGCCTGATAGCGGCCGGATTGGTCGCTCTTGAGGTTGACGGACATGTTGGTGTCCGTGTTGGTTACGACCACAGTGGCAGCAGCGACCACCCCGCCCTGGGGATCCTTAACGACCCCCTGGATGGTAGCGCGGGTTTCCTGAGCGGCTGCGAAGCCCGCAAGGAATAAGGTTCCCGCGAACAAAGAGAGAACTCGTTTCATAGACATCACCTCGTGTCGGTTGCAACAGCAAGTTCCGGCATTGAAAACTCCGCCTGGCCAGCCGCGGACGCACGCTTCGGCCCGGCGAAAACTGAAGCATTTAGTTTCGCTTACAAACTATATACAGCGGCACGGCGGGTGTCAAGCCCCATAATCGGAGCTTGAACTGGGAGAACTCCGGAATGGCGTCCGAGCTTCGCCCGGATGGACAAGCCAGAGGCTTATCCCACTGACTCAATTGCCGGCGGGGAGGATTTCGATGTAATCGATGGCGGCGGTTTCGCCGCCATCGCGCATGCCTTCGATGCGGATTTCATCGCCGGGGCGCAGCGCGATTCCTGGCACCTCCCGCCGGGCGGAGGAGGAGGAATCGATGCGGCGTGTGGGCAGACGATCTGCGGCGGTCCACTCATCGACGAGTTGGTCGCCGACCAGGAGACGGAAGCGCGAGACGCCGTCGATCTGGTCGAAGTAGCGGACGTTGACGGTGTACCAGCCGGCGGGACCTTCGTACCGTAATCCCGCCGAACACCTGGCAACCGCGCAGGAGACGGCCTTGCCGCCGGAAGCGGCTTCCCACGGAGTGACGTCACGCACGGTGTAGCCTTCGAGTCTCATGGACTCGGCTTCGAAACGCCCGGGGTGGCGGCCGACGCGGCCCTTGGCATCCGGGATTGAAGAGGCGCGCAGAAACCAGTTATTGACGGCATCGCGCCAGACCTGCGCCTGGCCGGACTGGTACCTGAGTTGGGCCAGTACCTCGTCGTAGCGGCGGTCATTGATGCGGCCCTTGAGCGTCTTCCACTGGCGGACGTAGCTATCCACGGCGTCCGCGCCCTCGTAGTGCGCATCGTAGAGGTGCTGGATCACGGTCTTGCCGGAGTGGAGTTTGTAGGTGTAGGGAACATGGTGAAGGAAGAGCAGCAGCTCGTCGGGACAGGATTCCAGCGATTCGTACACTTTGCCCACGGCGGGACGGTATTGCGATGTGTAGCCCGTGCCCTTGGCCACGGTCCGTTCCAGGCCGGCGCCCTTGTCGTCGGCATTGTGCCACTGGCCCCAGCCGTTACGTTCCGAAGCTTCCACGCTGACGCCGTAGTGGTTGCCGACGATGTCGGTGAGGGTCTGTAGGCCGAGCGGGCCGGTATAGTTTTCGTAGGTGCGCCAGGACGTGAGCTGGATGGCGTTGATGGTCTCCACCGCCTTGGCATCACTGCCAAAGGAGAGTTTGGTCCACTCGTCGACGATGCCCTGCGCGCTGAGATCGGGATTCCAGGCGAGGCGCCCGAACCCGTAAAGGTTGGCTTGCGAGAGGTGGTTGCCGTACCAGTTTTCCTCCAAGCCGACGTTGGAGACGCCGACGAATCCACCGGTGGGGCGGCGGAAGGTCTTACCGGCCACCAGGGCTTTCACCGGCGTGGCGCCCTCGGCGGCGTGCATATCGAAATCCAGCACCTCCTTCCACATGGGGACCAGGAAGACGCTGTGGCGGGCCTGGCCGAAGTATTCCTGGGTAATTTGGAGTTCGATGGCCTGGTTGGTTTTCTCCAGCGCGCCGAAGAGCGGCGAGGCCGGTTCGCGCACCTGAAAATCGATGGGGCCGTGTTTGATCTGCACGATCACGTTGTCGTCGAACTTGCCGTCGAGGGGCTTGAAATTGTCGTAGGCGGCGCGGCCGCGGTCGTTCTTGGGGTTGGTCCAATCGGCGCGGTGGTCGTAGACGAAGCCACGGTAGAACAGCAGGCCGCCGTGGGGCTGGAGTCCGCGCGCCAGCACGTTGGCGGCGTCGGCGTGGGTGCGGCCATAGGTGGCAGGGCCGACGCGGCCTTCGGAATCGGCCTTGAGCACGAAGCCGGCGAAATCGGGAATCGCGGCATACAGCGCGTCGGCGCGAGCCTTCCACCACGACGCCACTTTGGCATCCAGGGGATCGAAGGTATCGAGCCCGCCGATGGTCTTAGGGCTGCCGAAATCGACGGCCAGCGCTACGCGAACGCCCCACGGGCGGAAGGCCTCGGCAATGCGCACCACTTGCGGAATGAAATCGGCCGCAAGCACGCGCGGGTTGGCGTTGACGTTGTTGATGGAGCAGGCGTTGATGCCCAGCGAGGCGAGCAGGCGGCCGTACTCGCCGACGCGGCTGAGATCCTCGCGGGCTTGCAGTTTGTCCCAGAAAATGGAGCGTCCGCCGTAGCCGCGTTCGATGGTGCCATCCAGGTTGTTCCACTCGTTCACCCAGCGTACGGCGGCGTAAGGCGACTGCTTTTCGTTGAGCTTCGCGATGGGTTCGCCGAGGGCGATTTTGCGGAGGAAGGCGAACACGCCGTAGAGCACGCCGCGATCGTTGGCGGCGGCGATCACGGTATAGGTGGCGCCGCCCTCGGAAGTTGTGGTCAGCCAATATCCATCAAGCGGGAGGTCAGCTTCAAGGCGGAGTTCCAAGGACGATGGCGCTCTCCGCGGGCAGGCCGGATTGCACGCGCAGGGTCCGGCCGAGCATGCCATGTACGCCGCGGAGTAATTCGCGCTGCGCGGACTGAGCCACGGGCGTGGCGGTGTAGCTGGTGACGGCTGCCGGCAGGGCGGCGCGGTATGGACGGGCGGAGGCCTCGTCCAGCGGGGCGTGCCTCAACCAGGCATCGGCGCCGCTTTCGGCGTGCAGACTGAGGGTGACGATGAACAAGAAGTAGCGCATGTTAGAGGTGCCTTTCCCGTGGGTTGGTGGTGAAGCAACCGCTCCCTAACGGTCGCGGCTCTGCCAGGTGCGCCG
>JAPKZC010000620.1:702-1845 GCA_026394025.1 Candidatus Solibacter sp. | reverse complement strand
CTAAACGGGTGGTTGAAGGATATGGGGGTGGAGCGGCACCCGGTGTTTGGCGTGTCGGTGCCGAAGTCCTGTCCGGGTGTGCCGGCCTCGTTCCTGGATGCGCGCGGGATGTGGACGGATAAGGCGGCGTACGACCGCGCGGCGCTGGATCTGGCCGCCCGGTTCAACAAGAACTTCGAGAAGTTCTCCGGCGTGGGCAAGGATATTGCGGCGGCGGCGCCCGGGATGTGATGTAAAGGTGAGCCCGCGCCCGGCGGATGCTACCATCGCTTTGGAGAGGCCATCCGATCGCTGAACGCCATGCCCACGCCCGCACATCTCGCGCTGTGCGCTCTGCTGGCCGCGGGCGTTCCGGCCATGGCGCAGGAACTAGACCCGGAGCAAGCCGGCCTGCTGGAACAGGCGCGAGAGGCGGCGATGCGTTATTCGGATTCGCTGCCGGACTTCATCTGTACGGAGGTTGTCGACCGCTCGCAAGATCCGCAGGGCAACGGCCGTTGGCGCCAACTGGACAGGCTCACCGTGAAGCTCAGCTATTTCGACCACAAAGAAGATTACAAGCTGATGGAGATCAACGGCAAGCCCACGGTGCTGGAATACCTGTACGCCGGCGGGGCATTGAGTACCGGCGAATTCGGCACGGGCCTGTACGCGGTTTTCGACCCGCGTTCCCATGGGGAATTTCGCTGGAAGGGCTGGACCACTCTGCGCAAGCGTCGCGCGGCCAGGTTTTCATATCACATTGCGCGGCAGAACTCGACGTACCTGATCCAGTACGGCGCCGTGCCGTCCGGCCCGAACGCGATCTACGTGGCCTACCGCGGGGAAGTTCTGGTGGATGAGGAGACCCACCTGGTGTTGCGCTTGACGCAGCAGGCGGAGATTCCGTCGGGTTTTCCGATTGACGCCAATGAGTCCACGGTAGATTACGAGTTCGCCGCGGTCGGCGGGAAACAGCACCTGCTGCCGACGCATGCCTACACGAAGACTCGCAGCGGGAAGTTCGTGGCCGAGAACAACATGGCGTTCCGCGACTACCGCAAATTCCAGGCGGAAGCCAGCATCAGTTTCGATGCGCCACCGGAGAAGAAGTAAAAAGGGCGCGGATCAGGGCTTGCCGCCGGTAATCAGGCGCGCGCCGCG
>JAPKZC010000620.1:0-642 GCA_026394025.1 Candidatus Solibacter sp. | reverse complement strand
TTGTAGACCCACTCGGTAAACACCAGCAGACGATTGTCGAACTCCACCAGGTACATGAGGTGTATGAAGACCCAGGTGAACCAGGCGGGGAAACCAGAGATGTGGACCTTACCGAAATCGGCGACGGCTTTGTTGCGGCCGATGGTCGCCAGATTGCCCTTATTGCGGTAGTGGAACGGTGCCGGCGCTGCGCGGCCGGCCAGCCGGCCGCGGATCAGCCTCGCCACGTAGCTTCCCTGTTGCATGGCCACGGGCGCCTCGCCGGGCAGCGGCTTGCCGCCCTGATGGGTGAAGCTGGCGAGGTCGCCGATCACGAAGATCTCGGGATGTCCGGGGACGCTGAGGTCCGGCTCCACCACGACGCGTCCGGCGCGATCGAGCGGCGCTCCCGCACGTCCAGCGAGCACCTTGCCGAGCCGTGACGCGCGCACGCCGGCGGCCCAGAGAACGGTGTGTGTCGCGATGCGCTGCTCGCGCCCATCGACGGTAACGGTGACGCCATCGGCATCGATCTGCGTCACGCGGGCGCTGGGGCGAGCGCGCACGCCGAGAGAGATCAACTGCCGCTCGGCCTTGGCCGAGAGGTCCGCGGGGAAGGTGGGTAAGACGCGTGGCTCGCCCTCCACAAGGAGGATGGCGGCT
>JAPKZC010000574.1 GCA_026394025.1 Candidatus Solibacter sp. | reverse complement strand
GCGCGCATGATCGAACAGACGCTGGCCACCTTCGAGCCGCGACTGAAGGAGGTGCGCGTGGTCGCGGTCCCTTCCTCGGCCGGCGCGCAGCACGTGATGCGCTTTCAGATCGAGGGGATGCTGGATATGGACCCCTCGCCGGAGCACATCTCTTTCGATACGTTGCTGCAGCTTTCGAGCGGCGAGTATCAGGTCAAGGGGGATCTGGGTGCGGGATGACCTGCTGCTCTACTACGAGCGAGAGCTGACCTTCCTGCGGCAGATGGGCGTGGAGTTCGCGGCGAAGTATCCTAAGGTCGCTTCACGCCTGGTGCTGGAGCCGGACAAGTGCGAGGACCCGCACGTGGAGCGCATGCTGGAGGCCTTTGCGTTTTTGACGGCCCGCGTGCACCTGAAGATCGACGACGAGTTTCCGGAGATCACCGAGGCGCTGCTCGGCATTCTCTACCCGCACTACCTGCGGCCGATTCCATCGATGTCGATAGCCGAGTTTCACATGGACCCCTCGCAGGCGACGCCGGACGGCGGGTTGAAACTGGACCGCGGATCGGTGTTGAATTCGCGGCCGGTGAACGGCGTACCGTGCAAGTTCCGCACGTGTCACGACCTGACATTCTGGCCGCTGGAAATCACCGACGCGGAGTGGAAGACGCCGGACCGGCTGACGCCTCCGGTGAAGTCTTCGGAGGCAGTGGCCGCGGTGCGCATCGCCTTGCGCTGTCCGGGCGAGTTGAAGTTCGGCAAGCTGGGGCTCTCCACGCTGAGGTTCTACCTCAACGGCGAGAGCAACATGGTGCATACGCTGTACGAACTTCTGTGCAATAACTGCAGCCACATCGTGATACGGGACACCTCGCCCAAATCGCGGGTTCCACCTATAATTCTGGGCGCGGATGCGCTGCGGCCGGCCGGATTCGGCGAAGACGACAGCGTGCTGCCCTACACCCGCCGGTCTTTCGCGGGTTACCGGCTGTTGCAGGAGTACTTCTGTTTCCCGCAGAAGTTTTTCTTCCTGGATCTGACCGGGCTGGAACGGATCTGCGAGGCCGGCTTCGGAGGACAGGCGGAGATCATCGTGATGATTTCGCCATTTGAGCGGGGCGAGCGCCGGCAGATGTTGGAACTGGGTGTGAGCGCGAAGACCTTCCGGCTGAACTGTGCCCCGATTGTGAACCTGTTTGCACAAACCGCCGAGCCCATCCTGCTGGATCACACCGCCTACGAGTACCCGGTGGTGCCGGACGTGAGCCGGCGGCGAGCCACCGAAGTATTTGAGATCGTGGACGTGCAGAGCGCCAACCCGCAGTCTGGAGAAACGGTGCAGTTCGAGCCGTTCTATTCCTATCGCCACGGGGTGAACCGCTCCAAGGTTCAGGCATTCTGGCGCAGTTCGCGGCGCGCGTCGGGTTACCGCGACGACGAGGGCACGGAGGTGTTTCTTTCCATGGTGGACCTCTCCTCGCGGCCGGTGCGGCCGAACGTGGATGCCCTGGTGGTGCGCACCATGTGCACGAATCGGGACCTGCCGGCGCGGCTGCCCTTCGGCAATGAAGCGGGCGATTTCGAACTGGAGGGCGCGCTGCCCGTGAAGCGCATTGTGGCGCTGATCAAGCCGACCGATGCGCTGCGGCCGCCGGTGGGCAAGGATTCCATGTGGCGGATGATCTCGCAGCTCTCGCTCAACTATCTCTCGACGGCGTAGTGTTCGCGCGCGGCACGCAGGTGGAGATGGAGTTCGACGAAGACCAGTTTGTCGGCGGCGGAGTGTATCTGTTCGCCAGCGTTCTGGAACATTTTCTGGGACTGTATGTATCGATGAACAGTTTCAGCCAACTCCGCGTACGCACGCGGCAGAGGAAGGAGATTCTGAGACAGTGGCCACCTCGGGCGGGCCGGAAAATACTGCTCTAGCGCGCTGGCCGGTCGCGGAGCTGCTCGACCGGGAACCGTACCTGTTCGAGTTTTTCCGGGCGGTCCGGCTGATGGCGCGCATGGAGCCGCGGCGCCAGATGGTGGGCGGGTTCAACAACCCGGCCAGCGAGGTGGTGCGATTTGGCGCGAATCCGGCGGTGGCGTTTCCCGCCAGCCAGATCCAGTCGCTGGAATTGCGCGAGGGCAAGCCGCCATTGATGCAAGTCAACTTCATGGGACTGCATGGCCCGCAAGGAGTGCTCCCCAGGACTTACTGCGAACTGGTCAATGAGAGAATCCGCGCGCGCGACACCACGATGCGGGATTTCTACGATCTGTTCAACCACCGGATCGTCTCGCTGTTTTACCAGGCTTGGGAGAAGTTCCATTTTCAGATTTCGTACGAACGAGGCGAGAGCGACCGTTTTTCGCACTACGTACTTGCGCTGTTAGGGCTGGATACGCCGGGCTTGCAGAACCGGCAGGATGTGGCGGACGATTCGCTGATTTTCTACGGCGGGCTGCTCGGCATGCACTCCCGCTCGGCCACGGCGCTGCGCCAGGTGTTGTGGGACTACTTCGGCGTTCCGGTGGAGATCGAGCAGTTCGTGGGCGCGTGGTATCCGGTGGAATTGGAATCACAGTGCTCTCTGGGCGAGGGCGGCGGCTATTCGGAACAGTTGGGGTTTGGCGCGGTGGTGGGCAATGAGACCTGGGACCAGCAATCGAGGGTTCGCATCCAGTTGGGACCGCTGACGCTGGAGCAATACATGGATTTCCTTCCCGGTCACGAGGGGCATCGCCAGTTGCGCTCGCTGACGCGGTTCTATGCGGGCGGCGAGTATGATGTGGAAGTCCAGTTGATTCTTCGCAAGCAGGAAGTGCCTGTCTGCGAATTGAAGCCGCGAGACGGCGATGGCCAGCAACTGGGCTGGACCAGTTGGATGAAGACGGCGGAGTTTACGCACGACGCAGGTGAGACGGTACTGGAGTTATAGACTCGAAGAGGAAAACTATATGGCGAATACCTTGAAGTCAATCGTTGCCAAGCTGAACGACACCATGCGCTCGACGCTGGAGGGAGCGGCCGGCCTGTGCCTGGCGCGGACCCACTATGACGTTGAGATCGAGCATTTCCTGACCAAGCTGCTGGATTCGAGCGGCACGGATTTCGCCGGCATCGTCCAACACTTCGGAGTGGACAAGGCGCGGCTGTCCGGCGAATTGGGGCGCAGCCTCGACAAACTGAAGAGCGGCAACGCGCGCACGCCCGCGTTCAGCCCGTCCCTGGTTCGGATGCTGCGCGAAGCCTGGACCGTCGGATCGCTGGAACTCGGCACGGGAC
>JAPKZC010001030.1:10958-13704 GCA_026394025.1 Candidatus Solibacter sp. | reverse complement strand
TGCGGATGATGGTGTTGATGCCATCCTGTACCGCGCGCGCACCCTCCCAATCGCCGCCGCGCGCGCGTTGGTAGAGATCCACGAACAACTCAGGGATCACGTTGTAGAAGGTGCCGATGCCGCCATCGGCGCCCATCAGCAAACCGGGCGCCAGTACTTCGTCGTAGCCGTTGAACACCACCGCGCCGCTCTGTTTGATGGAGCGCAGGCGATAGAGATCGAAATCGGTGTACTTCAGCCCGGCTACATTGGGAATACGGCAGAGTTCCAGAACCTGGTCCAGCGTCTGGACTCCCGGGTAGGAACCGGGGAAGAAGTACACCAGCAGGGGTACCTCCGCGGCGGAGGCACCGGCCTCGTAGTCGGTGCGGACTTCGGGGAACGAGTAGTTGCCGAGCGGCGGCAGCGCGCTCACCGCCGAGGCTCCGAGTTTGCCGGCGTGTTGCGCCAGTTCCACCGCGTCGCCGGTGCGGTGCGAGCCCACGTGCACGATGACCAGCTTCCCCTTCGGCGAGTTGTTGACGGCGGCTTCGGCCACCCGCTTGCGCTGTGCGACGGTCTGTAACAGTCCTTCGCCCGTCCCGCCGCAGACGTAGACGCCGTCGACACCAGCGGCGTAGACGCTCTCCAGCAGCGCCTCGAAGGGCTCCGGCGCGAATTGCTCGTCGGCGTCGAACGGCGTCACCACCGCCGGCAGAATGCCCCGGAGACTTCCGGTTTGGCTCATTTGTTTTTCCCTCGCACCCACTCCGTATTGAAGCGCGCGAAAGCGATGCGCTCGTAGGGCCGCGCCGCGCCCAACTCATACAACAGCCCGATCGTGCCGCCGCGCAGCAGCGCGAGCGACGGAGGCCGCCCACGTCCGCCCGCCATCGCCGCTCAGGCGGACCGTCATGCGGGTGCGGGTGGTGGCTGCCGGATTCGAAAACCACACCCGCCCCTTGCCGTCCGCGATCATTCCGGCCTGGCAGACCGGCTCAATCAACGTTTCGTCCAGTACCAGCGGCGACCACGTCAGCCCGCCATCCCGGCTGCGCTGCACGGCCCGGCGGTTCTTCTCGTGATAGCTGCGCATGTTCAGCATCAGCTCGCCGTTCTTCAACTCGACGACGGCCGATTCGTTGGTCTTCTCCCCGGCGATGCCGCCGATCTTCCAGGTGGCGCCGCCGTTGTCGCTATAGATCGCGTGCGAATAGCGCTGCCCGTCCTGCGAATTGTGGTCGCAGGGAACGAGCAGCCGCCCGCCTCGCAACTGTATGCCGTTGCCCGGCCCGGTGGCGTACCAGGTCCAGTCCGGCTGCTTCACCTGCGCGGTGATTTCGGCGGGCGCGCTCCAGGTGGCGCCATCGTCGATAGAGCGCGCGATCCACACGGTGCGGTCGCGCAGCCCGGTCTGGCGTTCCGTGACGCGTCCCGGATTGCTGGTCAACAGCAGCAGGATCGCGCCCGTCTTGCGCTCCACCACGGGCGTGGGATTGCCCACCGTGTCTTCAGCCATGTCGGCGATCTTCTGCACCGCCGCCCACGTCTTGCCGCCATCGAAGCTGCGCCGCAGCAGCACGTCGATGTCGCCGGTATCGGATGCCGAATTGCGTCGCCCTTCGCAGAAGGCGAGCAGCGTCCCCTTCGGCGACACGATCAGTGCGGGAATGCGATAGGTGTGATAGCCTCCCTCGCCGGCACGATACACATCGGATTGAGGAGGAGGCGACGCGGCCAGCAACGCGGCAGATGCAAGAAGGGTGAGTAGCGGGAGTCTGGGAGGCATTTTCGAACGTCGAATAGCATTGTAACCGACGTTGCCCAAGAACTCTGTCACCACGGCGGTGCAAAGTGCGTCTACAGAGAGGAATGCCCGATTGGTTGATCTTTATTTTACTTCCGGCAGGCTATTTTGCCGTGATGCGCTGGGTGCTGCCGAAGTTCGGCGTGCCTACTTGAATGTCGGATTCCTGTGGGACCGGGTCACGGTCCAAAGAAGAAGGGGCGGACAAACTGCATCCGCCCCAGTAGTGGTTGAATCCTCCGAGAGTCTAAAACAAGAACCGCAAGCTCATTTGCAGCCGGCGGGCATAGTTGTTTACGGTTGAAGCGCTGATCTGTCCGAAACCGGTGTCACTGACGCTCTGCGTAGCGGTAACCGTCATGTTGGGGTTCGGGAAGAGGGGGTGATTGGCGGCGTTCAGCGCCTCGGCGCGGAACTCGATGCTGCGGCCTTCGGTGATCCGAGTCTGCTTGATCAACGCAAAGTCCACATTGTTCTGGCGTGGTCCGCGAAGTGTGGGGATGCGGAACGGCCAGGTGCGAAGCTGGTTGCCGAGCAACTGCTTGGCGGACGCCGTCTCAAAGCCGGCCACGTTGAACCAGGCCTCGGGCGAACGGTCGCCCAGCGGCCGAAGGATGTTCTTGGGGTCGCCGTAGTAAATCATGTTATTCCACGGTAGCGCGAATCCGCTTTGCAGGCTCCAGATGCCGGAAACTTCCCAGCCGCCGACGAGGCGCGAAACGAACCCATTGGTGCTATTTAGGAAGTGCCGGCCCTTGCCGAACGGCAGCGACCAGACGCTCGAGATGTTGATGCGGTGGGGCGCGTCGGAGTCGGAGATCTCTTCGACCGGCGCCAGATCGGCCGCATTCAGCAGGTTGACGGCCTGCATCCACTTCTGGAACGTGTAGCTTCCCTGAATCGTGAAGCCCTTCTGGAAACGCTTGGAGGCGGTGAACTGGAAGCTGTGATACCAGCTAT
>JAPKZC010001030.1:9187-10928 GCA_026394025.1 Candidatus Solibacter sp. | reverse complement strand
GATACGCTGGTGACGCGCGTGCCGTTGATGGCGTTGGCGCCAAACGCGGGGTACGGAGAAAGCAGCGTCTGCCGCGACGTGGTGGTTCCCGTGTAGATGGCCTGGCTGTTGCCCGGTACCAGGCCTGCCAGGGGATTCGAGAAAGTGGCGGTCAGCAGGTTATTGTAGGTGTCGTCGCGCGTCGGCAGCGTGCTCAAATACTGGCGCGGCAGGGTGTTGATGTTGCGCGTGATTTCGGTGTGGTTGGTCTTGTTGCCGATGTAGTTGGCTTCCAGCAGGAAGCTCTTGAACTCACGCTGGAGGCTGGCTTCCCAACGCATCGTGATCGGGATCTTGGGGTTCTGGTTGAAGTACGAAAGGCCCTGTCCCAGGTACGTCTGCAACCCGGCGGCTGCGCCCACCGCTTCGGCGACGCCGTTGGGGAACGGGTTGGCCATGGTGGACTGGAAGGGCAACAAGGGGAGGCCGGCAGCGTTGCTCAGAACCATATTGGTGTTCTGCGTGAAGCCTTGCTGAAGAACGTCTCCGCGCCGCTCGCCGAGGAAGCCGGCGAACATACCGAAGCCGGTGCGCAATACGGTTTTGTTGTCCAGCCGGTAGGCGATACCGAGGCGTGGCATGAAGACGTTCTTAGGCGTGTTATACAGGTTTCCGTTATTGCCGTCCAGGCCGGCGAACGTCATACCGCCCTTGAGCGCAAACGCGCTGGGTGGTAGTTGCGGAAATCCATTCGGAATGGTGGGGTAGATGGCGGCGTACTTTGCCTGGGCCGCCGCCGAGATCGGCTGGACATAGTCCGTGTTGAAGCCCAGGGTGCTGCGGTTGTAGCGTTCATGCAGCGGGGTCTCAAGCTCGTACCGCAAGCCGAGGTTCAGCGTGAGTTTCGGTGTAACTTTCCAATCGTCCTGGACGAACATTCCCCAGGATCCCGACTGCTCGATGTAGTCGGATTGGCGGGTGATGCTGCCCGAATCCGGCAGGCCTAGCAGGAGCGCCGCCACGGATTGCCCGACACTGCCCGACGATCCGGCCGAGTTGTCCAGCGGTCCGCGGGTCCAGGTGGTCCCGAAGGTGAACTGTCCGGTCTGCTGGTTGCTCTTGAACTGGTCGGCTTCCTGGTAGACGCGGTATTCAAAACCGGTGCGGATGGCGTGCGCGCCCGCCGATTTGGTGATCGTGGTAGCCACGGTGTGGTTGTTCACCGGGCGGTTTTCGTTGGTGTGACCGTTGCTGATATAGCCGGTGAGGTTGATGCGCGGGAACCGCACCTGGTCATTCGGAACCTGGGCGATGTACTGCGAGGAGAAGCCCAGCTTGGACAGGTCGAATCCCACGGCTCCGGCGGGTTGGTCGCCGCCGCGGATGAAACGGTTGTAGCTGTACCGCGAGTTGACGATCACGGTAGGCGATACGGTGTAGACGTGATCGAAGGCCGCGTTCTTCGAGTAGAAATAGAACTGGTCGCCCACAAACTCATTCTTGAAGTACTCGTTGTACGTGCTGTTGCGGATGTAGGAACTGTAGCGCACGAAGAAGCGCTGACGGTCGCCCAGGTTCTGATCGACGCGGAAGGGGTCGTTATAGTACTTGGCCTTTTCCGCCGTGGAGGCGTCCTTGTAGTTTTGCAGGCCGACGCCATCGGTCGGCGTCAACTCGGTGGCGGGGTAATAGGAGAGGATTGCCGTGCCGACCTTGTCAAAACGGTTGGTCGGGATCTTGTTACCCGGAAACGCGGTCTGCG
>JAPKZC010001030.1:0-9160 GCA_026394025.1 Candidatus Solibacter sp. | reverse complement strand
GCGCGTGGCCGGGTCGTAAATGGTGTACTGCGCGCCGCCGGATGCAGCGGTCAGCATGGCGGAGAAATCGCCGTTGCGCATGGCCGGCGTGGGAACCGTATTGCTGGTGTCGTCGTGCCGCGGGCGTGAATCGTGGATGCCTTCATAGCCGAACAGGAAAAAGGTCTTGTTCTTCCCGTTGTGGACTTTCGGGATGCGCACCGGGCCGCTGAAAGAACCGCCCCAGCGGTTGAACAGGAAGTCCGGCCGCGGTGTGCCGGCCTTGTTCAGGAAGAAATCGTTGGCCCAGAAACCGGGGCGCTGGAAAGAATAGTTGACGCTGCCGTGGAAACTGTTGGTGCCACTCTTGATGCTGATATTCGTCACGCCGCCCTGGGTTTGGCCGAACTGTGCATCGAAGGTGTTGGTTTGGACTTTGAACTCCTGCACGATGTCGGTGGGAGGTACGTAGGACGCGGTGACTTGGAAGGCGTTGGCGGTGGCGGTGGCCGGCGCGCCGTCAATCGTGATGTCGTTCAGGGTTCCGCTCGTTCCGCCCATCGAGAAGTTGAAGATGTGGGGAGGTTCGAAGGGACGATCCAGGCGGACGCTGCCGTTAAAGGTAACGCCGGCGGTCAGCCCGATCAGCAGGAACGGGTTGCCGTAGGACAACGGCAGGCTGGCTACACGCTTGGAATCCACTACGGTGCCCAGTGAAGCGGATTCGGTACTGAGGAGCGCCGCTTCCGTGGTCACCGTCACCGACTGTTCTGAAGCGCCGATTTCCAGCACAACGCTGATGTCCAGGCGGTCCGCCACGCGGACTTCGACGGCGCGAATGGATTTCTTGAATCCCGGTGAGGTGACTTCCACCTGATAGGCGCCGGGCGAGAGCGCCGCCGCGCGGTAAATGCCGTCGGCATTTGTGGTGAGATCCGATTTGGTTCCCATGGCGGAGTTGGTAACTACGACCTGGGCTCCCGTGATGACGGAACCGCTAGGGTCGGTGACCCTGCCGGTGATGGTACCTTTTGTGTCCTGTGACCAGGCGGAACCCGCGGTGAGCAGGCACAGAATGGCGATCATTGAGTAAATGCGACTGGGCATGAAGCTCCTCTTTCAAAAAATGTCAGAACTTTAGACGGAAACACTCCGTCGGCAACGTTTTTTGGCTGAGTCGGTGGGCGAAGAACCACACCTGTCAACCCCACTCCACCAAAGTTGAGCCAATTATATTCGGAAGTCCGGAATTGTGCAAAGGCAATCGGGAAAACACCTTGCGTTTTATGTTGCAAAACATCGGTTGCCAGCGGATTAGCGTTAACGGTCCTGCAATTGGCAGTTTTTGGTGGGGAATGGTGGACTAAATGAGCGAGGGACAACCACACCGTTAATTTTACAGTGTAAAACGAAAACTGGGGAGGACCATCGCTCCTCCCCAGTTTTCGGATGATACAGTTGTCACCGATTCAGTGCAGCCACGCCGGGCAGCTCAATTCCGGCGAGAAACTCCAGCGACGCCCCGCCGCCAGTGGAAACGTGCGAGATTCTGGCGGTGACGCCGGCGGCCCCGCCCACCACGCTAACGGCCCCGGATTCGGCCACTGCGATGGCCAGCGCCACGGTACCTTTGTCGAATGGCGGCTTCTCGAAGATCCCCATGGGACCGTTCCAGATGACGGTTTTCGCGCCTGCCACTACACGGGAGAACTCCGCGATGGTCGCGGGCCCGATATCCACGGCGATCTTGCCGTCGGGAATGCGCACCACCACCTCGCTGGCCGCGCCGGCCGCGATCTCCGAGACCACCACGTGATCCACCGGCAAAAGGAGTTTGTCGCCCAGACCGGCCAGCAGTTCCTTGGCCAACTCGATCTTATCTTCCTCCACCAGCGACTTGCCTGTGGGCAGACCCTGTGCGCGCAGGAAGGTGTAAGCCATGGCGCCGCCGATCACCAGGCGATCCACCACCTTGCCCAGGTTCTGGATGACTTCGATCTTGTCCGAGACTTTGGCGCCGCCCAGAATGGCCACGCAGGGGCGCGGCGGATTGGTGGTGGCCATGCCGAGGTACTTCAGTTCCTGCTCCATCAGCAGCCCGGCGGCCGCCTGCGGGACGTACTTGATCATGCCCTCGGTGGAGGCATGGGCGCGATGGGCGGAGCCGAACGCGTCGTTGACGTAGAGATCGCAAAGGGCGGCCAGCTCTTGGGCGAAGCCGGCAACGTTCTTCTCTTCCTCGGCGTGGAAGCGCAGGTTTTCGAGCAGCAGCACTTCACCGGGCGCGGGTTTCATCGCCTCGACTTCCGGCCCCACGCAATCGGGCGCCATCTTTACCGGACGGCCGAGCAACTGCTCGAGACGCGCGGCCACGGGCTGCAAGCTCATCTCGGCGTTCGGCTTCCCTTTGGGACGGCCGAGGTGCGACGCCAGAATCAAGCCGGCCCCGTGGTCCAGGGCATATTGAATGGTGGGCAGCGACGCCTTAATCCGCTTGTCGCTGGTGATTTCCATCACGCCCTGCGCGTTTTTTTGCAGCGGCACGTTGAAATCCACCCGGATGAAAACACGCTTCCCTTTCAGATCTAGATCGCGAATCGATAAATAGGACATATCAGGCCTCAAGTGGGTTAGAAACTGAGGTTAACACGATCACGGCGGACTCGGTATTGCGACATGACTGCGGACGGTATCCTCCGCGATGTGCCAGTGCGGCGGCGATTTCCTCTTATGCGGCGGATTGCGCACGGCCTTTCCACATGCCGCCGCGCCTGCGCCAGTGGGCTACCGCGGAGTGCAGCGTGGCGAACAGGTAGAACAGGGCGACGGCGGGCAGCAGCGGGACCCAGAACCACTGCCGTTTTGCATACCGCACCGACGGCCAGTACGCCGCCGACATGAGCAGCCACGCCATCGCACCCATCCCCGAGGCTGCGCCGCGCGGCCCCGCGAGTGTCAACAGCGGCGGCGCGAGATAGGTCACCGCCAGTCCCGCCACCGTACCGATTAAGAGAAACACGGAGTGCCCGAGTTGGGTGTACGCCGTGCGCGAAATCATGTGGCCGATTTCGCCGAAGGTGCGGTACTCCCGGATGCTCGCCGCCGTGTCGCTGAGCCCCAGCCAGACCCGCCCGCCGCTGCGTTTGACGGCGCGCGCCAGGGCGCAATCGTCGATCAATTCGCCGCGGATCCGCTCGAAGCCGCCGATGCGCTCCAGGGCGCTGCGGCGGACCAGCATGCAGCCGCCCGCCGCACCCGCCGTGCGGCAGCGCGGGTCGCGAATCCAGGCCGGCGGATAGAGCAGGAAGAAGAAGAACACAAAGGCCGGAATCAGCGCCTGTTCGGCGAGCGAGCGGCAATGCAGACGGACCATGTAGGACACCAGGTCGTAGCCGCCTTCCTGCGAGAGCGTCACCAACTCCGCGAGATGTTCCGGCGGATGCACGATGTCGGCGTCGGTGAGCAGCAGGTAATCGCTATCCGCCGCACGCACTCCCTCGGCGACCGCCCACATCTTGCCGGTCCAACCGGGCGGCAGCGGGCGTGCCGTGACTACGCGCAACCGCGGCGCGGCTGCGAGAGCGAGGCCGGCCGTGCCGTCTCGACTGGCGTCGTCCACCAGGATCATGTGGAATTCGCCCGCGTACTGTTGCGCCGCGAGCGAGCCCACGGCGCGGCCCACCACATCGGCCTCATTGCGCGCCGGAACCACCGCCGTCACGGAGGGCAGGGGAGCGCGCAGCGTGCCGTGGCGGACATCCGGGCGCATTCGCCAAAAGCCGCCGCGCGCCGATAAGAGGTACAACCAGATGGCCAGCGACGCAGCGCCCGTGATTGTCAGGAACATTCAACACTCATCCAGTTGTGACCATCGCCTCCCGCGGTCTGCCAAGCTTTGAAAGCCTCGGGAGACAAAAGGCGATCGTTTGTCCTACCTACTCCATGAGACCGTTCATCATCTGGAGCGCATCGCGATGCGCCAGCACCGCCGCGGCTTCGCGCTGCATGATTTCGAAGTAACTGCGTGCGAAACCGATGCCTTCCTCCGCCGGGGATAGCAACCCGCGGGCCTGTGCGATCAGCCGCTCCGCGTCCGCGTCGGTAGCCGGCGGCGCTTTCTGCGCCAGCGCCTCATCAATCATCACGATGAATGCCGAGAGCTCGCGCAGCCATTGAAACGCCGGGTCGTCCAGCACCAGGTTCAGGTATTGCCCCGTGCTGGTGATGGGCGCCACGTCGCGTTCGTAGGCCGCGCGTTCCAGTTCGAGGAGAGATTTGTGCAAACGGAGCAGTCCGTGATGGAGTGTCTTGAGGCGGGTGCGGAAGTCGGACACGCGACTATCGTATCGTGAAAGGAGATGGGTTTTCTCGACAACCTCGAAAATACGCTGAAGAGTCTGGAATCGAACGAGCAGGGCAAGGACGACGCGGAACGCGCCCACCGCGCGCGCGAGAACGAACGCGCTCAGGCGCAAGCCGCGGCCCCGTTCGCCGAACAGCTCAAGCACAGTCCGTACACTGCGGAGTTGCTCAAGCAGGCGGCGCGGGTGGGTTTCAGCCTGCGTACGAAAGTACACGTTGCGTGGCTGGGCACCACCCTGCGTCTGGAAGCCCGCGACAAGCGACTCGAACTCCGCCCCACCCCCCGGGGCGTTGTCGCCGGCTATATCGAGAACGGCAAGGAAACGCGCACCGAGCCTTGCGACTTCACGGGCAGTCCCGAAGAGCTGGTACGCCGGTGGCTCGCCTGAGCACGAATCCGCCGCAGGCTGGATAATATCTCATACCTATGCAGAAACCCGCGTTTGACCCCGGCCTGACTCAGAAGTACACCGGCAACTTCCGGCGGGTGATCAACAAGGACGGTACCTTCAATGTGCGCCGCCGGGGCGCCACCTGGCGGGACTTTCATCCCTATCTGCACCTGATCAACATGGGATGGGCCCCGTTCTTCGGCATGCTGTTTCTGGGTTACCTGGTAGTGAATACGCTCTTTGCGCTGGCCTACTTCTGGCTGGGTCCGGGTCAGTTACTGGGCGCCGATGCGTCCACGGAAGGCGGGCGATTCCTCAACGATTTCTTCTTCAGCGCGCACACGCTTAGCACTGTGGGCTATGGCAGCATCTCGCCGAAGAGTCTAGGGTCCCAGATCGTGGCCTCGCTGGAGTCGCTGGTGGGCGTTTTGGGATTGACGCCATACCAGGACATCCAGAGCCTGCAATTCCGCGTGGTCAACCGGCGGCGCAACGACCTGATGGAGATTGAAGCCCGCGTATTGCTGATGACCGTGGAAGAGAAAGACGGGCAGCCGTCTCGACAGTATCGCCAACTCAAACTGGAGCGCGAACAGGTCCTCTTCATGCCGCTCACCTGGACCATCGTGCACCCCATCGATAGCGAAAGCCCAATGGCGGGACTGACCGCGGAGGATTTCCAGCGGCTGCAAGCCGAGGTGATGATTCTGATCAAGGCGTACGACGATACCTTCAGCCAGACCGTGCTGGCGCGCTATTCCTACCGCTACGATGAAATCGGCTGGAACCAGCGTTTCGCGCCCGCCTTCTCGGTGGATTCCGCTGGCGACCTGGTGCTGGAACTGCAAAAGGTTGGGCAAGTCAACGACTCCGGCGCCTGAGCGCGCGGGTTATCTTGGAAGAGATGAACTACCGTGACTTAGGACGTACCGGCTGGAAGGTTTCCGACATCAGTTTTGGCGCGTGGGCGATTGGCGGCGCCTGGGGCAGCGTGGACGACACCGAATCCCTGGCCGCGCTGAACGCCGCCATCGATTGCGGCGTGAACTTTATCGACACCGCCGATGTCTACGGCATGGGGCGCAGCGAGCGCCTGATCGCGCAGTTGAAGCGCGACCGTAAAGAGGAGATCATTGTCGCCACCAAGGCGGGCCGCCGCCTCTCGCCGCACACGGCCGATGGCTACAACTCGGGAAGTCTGACCGCCTTCATCGAAGACAGCCTGCGCAATCTGGCCACCGATTGCCTGGATCTGGTGCAACTCCACTGCCCGCCGACCGATGTCTATTACCGGCCCGAGCTCTTTGGCGCCCTGGACCGCCTGGTGGAAGCCGGCAAACTCCGCTACTACGGCGTGAGCGTAGCGCGCGTGGAAGAGGCGCTCAAAGCCATCGAGTACCCCAACGTGCAGAGCGTGCAGATTATTTTCAACTGCCTCCGGCAGCGTCCGGCCGAAATGTTCTTTGAGCAGGCCAAACGCAGGCAGGTGGGCATTCTGGCGCGGGTTCCACTGGCCAGCGGCCTGCTGAGCGGCAAACTGACGCGCGATGCCCAATTCGCCGCCGACGACCACCGCCAGTTCAACCGTCACGGCGAGGCTTTCGATGTCGGCGAAACCTTCTCCGGCGTGGACTACGACACTGGTCTCGCCGTGGTCGAAGAGCTCCGTGGCCTGCCGCCGGCGGGAGTCAGTTTGGCGCAATTCGCGCTGCGTTGGATCCTGATGCACGATGGCGTGACCTGTGCCATCCCGGGCGGCAAGCGGCCTTCTCAGGTTCTGGACAATTGCGCGGCGAGCGATCTGGCGGCGCTATCCGCTGCGGCGATGGCCGCGATTCGCGGCATCTACGATGCGAGGATTCGCGCCTCGGTCCACCAGCGCTGGTAGACCCAAGAATCGCTCCTCTGATTCGGGGCTGCTCCACTCCGAGCCACGACCCTCAGGGAGCGATTTGTCGCTGTCCTATTTCTTCGGGCCGCCGGTGGGCCGCCTGTAGATGGTTTCAAAATCGGGCTTGGATCCGATCGATACATTGCTGGAGGTGGAGGTGGATGGCCCTGGGTTGCCTTGCTGCCTCGGACTGGGAATTACAGCTTTCGGGTCGCCCACACCGTCGTTGACCTTGGTCGTGGTTTCCGTCATGACACGCGATTTCCCGGAGGGCCGGTAATCGACGCGATCGATCTGGTCGCGCGCGATGGCGGTCTGCTCGTTCTTGTTGATCGCCACCAGGTTGTCGTCGGTCAATTCGTCCATCTTGACGAGCAGCGGCTGGGCAGCCCCCTTCTTGTACACCCGCAACTCGGTGCCGGTCTTGAGTTCCTTGAGTTTGGCCCAGGGATCGTCCGCAGCCAAGGCCACCAGGGCGCTGCAAAGGAAAAGAACGAGGTTCCGCATAGGTCTATCCTAACGGCTTCGATCTACACTATGCATAATGACCCAGGTAGAAATCCGCGACGCCTCCGAGGACGATCTGCCGGCCGTGCTGCGCATCCTGGCTGAGAGCGGCATTGATGGCGGTGAATCGTTCACGCAGGAGGAGGCGCGCGAGCACTTTGCGCGCATTCGCCGGCGGCCAGGGTTCCGCCTGCTGGTGGCTGAAGTGGATGGCGAGATCGCGGGCACCTACGTGCTCCAGATCATGGAGAAACTCGGCAAGCGCGGTACGCCCGCCGGTGTGGTGGAGGATGTGGCGGTTCTGCCGTCGCGTCAAGGGCAGGGAATTGGCCGCGCCATGATGGAGCACGCCCAAGACGCGTGCCGCCGCGCAGGGTGCTACAAGCTGGCGCTTTCCAGCAATCTGCGACGTGAAGACGCTCACCGCTTTTACGATTCATTGGGATTCGAGCGTCACGGCTTCAGCTTCGTGACGCGCTTCTGAACCGTTCCCAGGTACATGAGCAGCGCCGCAACCGTGGCCAGTTGCCCGCCCAGCGCGAGTACACTGTCCGCGATGGCGAACGCCACGCGGGATTCGGTGACACCCCGCACCCGGTCGAGCACCAGGAACATGGCGGCGAGGTCCAGAATCAGCATGGGCAGCAGCACGAAGAAGATCCGCCATCGCCGGCCTTGCGCCAGTTTCTTACTGCGTCCCAGGACATCGTGTTCCAGGTCGGCCTCCACCGCCACGATCACGTCAACGAAGATCAGGCGCATCATGGCGACCACGCCCGGAATCACCAGCAGCGCGCCCCAAAGGGTGATGGTGATTTCGACCTTGAGCTTGTTGGCCAGGGTCTTGATCCACTGCCGCCGGCCCCAGCGCAGGGATTCGCCCAAGGTGGCTGCTCGACCGGTGCGGAAGCGCTGGACCAGGCCGTAGACAATCGCCGGGACTACCAGGGCGCTGAGAAGAACGTCACCGATTGCCAGGACAAAGTAGGAAAGCACTCCTGCAAAGGGGATGTCCAGGAGATAGCACAGGAATTGAGTGGCCAGCTTGCCGGGAAGATAGATGACAAGCGTGGCGGCTGCCAGGAACGGCAGATCTGAGTAGAACACCCGGATCGAGTCACGGAGCAACGCAAGCGGGGAGTCGAACGGCTCGGTGGGGAAGTCGATCTCGATGTGACCTTTGCGGAAGTCGCGATCCATCGCTATTTAGAGTGGCATAATTAGACTGGTCCCAACCTGGGAGGTAGTATGCGACTTTTGATCGTCCTGTTGGCGGGCGCGGCTGGATTGGCGGCTCAAGCTACGGAGCCGGATGCGGCCGCCAAGCTGAAACAATTCAAGCGCAACCTGCAAAATGCCCTGCGGCCTTCAGGCGGGAAGATTTCGATAAGGCTCGCGTGGCCGCAGGCGAGGGTCTGCGCGATTCCGCTGCTCAAAGTAGGGCCGGATGCATCATTTATATCGAACATGCCGGTGATCCCGGTGGATCCCAAAGCCGGATTCTCCGCTCGTGAGGTAATTCCACCGGCGCCCCCGTGTGATGAACAGGCAAGAAAATGACCAGACGAATCACTGCTTTCCTCCCGTTGTTGCTGCTGATGTTTGCCGGGTGCGGCGAGAAGGCTCCGGTGAAACGCTATCCCATGGCGGGTGAGATCAAGGCGTTGGACGCGTCGGCTCACTCCGCCACCATCGCCGCCGGCAAGATCGGCGATTGGATGGAGGCGATGACCATGGAATACCCCGTGAAGCCGGACGCCGAATTTCAGAAACTGCATGTGGGAGACAAGATCGAGGCCACGGTGGTCGTGGGCGACCCGGCGTATTACGTGACGGAGATCAAGATCGCACCCAAGTAGGGCAGGTCGCCGGCCCGCCCGATACTCCCACCATGGTGCGTCCTGAAAGACGCGTTCTTCTAGCAAGTGAAAATCTTGTCCGGGTAAGCGCCGGAGCGCCCGGTAGCAGACCCCAGGCGAAGGCAGAGATGCCGACCGTCCGAGCGGGGTGTCAAAAGTCCATTTTGTGG
>JAPKZC010000361.1:12351-12942 GCA_026394025.1 Candidatus Solibacter sp. | reverse complement strand
CAGCCATACCACCTTCGGCGGTGACTGCTTTCGTACTGATAAGGAGCAAAGCATGGAACTCGGCGCGTTTTCGATCAGCTTGGCGGTCAAGGATATTGAGGCTTCCAGGAGCTTCTACGAAAAGTTCGGTTTCAAGGTCTTCGCCGGGGATGCTTCGAAGAACTGGCTGATCTTGAAGAACGGCGATCACGCGATCGGGCTTTTTCAAGGGATGTTTGAGAAGAACATTCTCACCTTCAACCCCGGGTGGGACAGCAACGCCCAGAAGCTTGCCTCTTTCCCCGACGTCCGCGATCTCCAGCGCCAGTTGAAGGCACAAGGGGTGCAGTTGCTTCAACAGGCGGACGAGAGCACAACCGGGCCCGCCAGCTTCTTCGCTGTGGACCCCGATGGAAACTCGATCCTCGTCGATCAGCATGTGTAAGCAGGATGGCTCCGGCCGCGAGATTAAACGTGGCCGGTCACTTCCGGCGGCGGCACTTCACGCCCGGCTGGGCGTTGCATCTGACCGTCGCCGCTCACCCTGGTTCCGGGTGCGGCGGCCCCTCAGCGGCGGGGCAGGTGTGCTTCAGCCGGATCGCCATTCCATAC
>JAPKZC010000361.1:11995-12343 GCA_026394025.1 Candidatus Solibacter sp. | reverse complement strand
CGGTGCGATCCCGAGTCACCGCATCTTTACAAATATAATTCCTTTCCCTCCCTCCATTTCCCTCCATCCTATTTCGGACTCCCCCCTCCCTGTGTGCTATCTCTCAAAGCGGAAGGTACCATGTCTCGCACCAGGAAACCCATCTCTGAAAAGCAACTTGCCGCCAATCGCGCCAACGCCGCCCTCTCCACCGGCCCCAGCTCCCCGGAAGGCAAGGCCCGCTCCGCCCAAAACTCTCGCAAGCACGGATTCACCGCGTCCAACTTCGCCGTTGTCCGCCTCGAAGAGATCGAAGAAGTCGCCCACCTCCGGGAAGACGCCATCGCCCGCTACCAACCCGCTGATTCC
>JAPKZC010000361.1:0-11986 GCA_026394025.1 Candidatus Solibacter sp. | reverse complement strand
TTCCCAGGAACTCTTCGCCGTCGAGCGCATCGCCCTGGCACAGCAGGCCATCCTCCGCGCTGAGCGCCTTCACGCCGGCATGTTCTCCATCTGCCTCAATGAAGTCCTTACCGGCGACGACCGGCCCTTGATCGGGATCAGCCCGCACCTCGTCGATGAGGATCATCAAATCGTCAAGGCACAGAACCGCAACTTCCTCCTCGCCGAAGGCTTCCAGCGCCTCGTCAAATCCTCCCCCGGTTGGTCCCTGTTCCTGCGCTATCAGGCCCAGTCCGAGCGCATGTACCGTAGGGCCGTCGAGGAATTCGAAAGGCTCAGAGCCCTCCGCCCTGAGTTGCCAAACGAACCCGTCGTGGAGGTTCAACCTGAACCAAAGGTAGCCTCTTGTGCTCCCTCCCGCACGAACCCGATCAGCCCCCACAGTCCTGCTCCCCCTCTGCATCCCCCCGAACACTATGGACCCGACGGGGAACTCCGCTTTCCTTATGACCGTCCGTCTCCTCAGCCAACACCGCAGGCGCCGAACTTGCCGGTCCCGAGACCAGGCCCGCCCAGCCCGGTTCCAGTCCCGCTCACATGAGCATTTCTGTTGCCCCGCCGGGCGGCCGTACGGAGGGTGTACAATCGTGAATTCAAGGGGAAATCGCCCGCAATCGGATGTCGTCACACCCGATCAGGGGTGGTTCGTCCCGGGACGGCAAAGTCCCTCCTTTACTTTTGACCCCTTGGGATGGTAGGCTAAGTTACTCATAATGCGTACAGTTGACTTGATCCAGCGCAAACGCGACGGCGAAGAACTTGCTCCTGAAGAGATGGAGTTCCTGGTAAACGGGTACACCGACGGTGAGATCCCGGATTACCAGATGTCGGCGTTCTTGATGGCCGTCTACTTCTCTGGGATGACTGACCGTGAGGTCAGCAGCCTGACGGAATGTATGCTGCATTCCGGCGATACCGTCGACCTTTCGGGCGTTCCCGGCGTAAAGGTGGACAAACACTCCACGGGTGGCGTGGGCGACAAGACCAGCTTCATCGTGGCGCCGTTGGCGGCAGCCGCGGGGGTGGTTGTGCCGATGATGTCGGGCCGCGCGCTCGGGCATACCGGTGGCACGCTCGATAAACTGGAATCCATCCCGGGCTTTCGCACCGATCTGACCCCGGAGGAGTTCCAGAAGCAACTCGCCGAACTCGGCCTCTGCTTCATCGGGCAAACTGAACGCCTGGTGCCGGCCGACCGCAAGTTGTATGCCCTGCGCGACGTGACGGCGACGGTGGAATCGATCCCGCTGATTTCTTCTTCCATCATGTCGAAGAAGCTGGCCGAGGGCATCGACGCGCTCGTGCTGGATGTCAAAGTGGGCACTGGCGCCTTCATGAAGACGCAGGTGGATGCACGCCGCCTGGCGCAGGCCATGGTCGGCATCGGCCGCCGCATGGACAAGAAAGTGCAGGCGCTGATCACGGACATGAACCAGCCCCTGGGTTACGCCATCGGCAACGCGCTCGAGATCATGGAAGCGTCGCAGACCTTGCAGAATGCCGGGCCGGCCGACTTGACCAAGCTTTCCCTGGAATTGGCCGCCCGCATGATTTTCCTCGGCAAGAAGGCCGCCACGCTCGAAGCAGCCCGCATGCTGGCCGAGAAGCACCTGGTGGACGGTTCGGCGTACAAAAAGCTGAAACAGGTGGTAACGGCGCAGGGCGGCAACCCGCAAGCTCTCGACAAGTTTGAACTGCTCCCCAACGCCACCGGCATGCGCGAAGTTACTTCGCCGCGCGCCGGCTACGTGAGCCGCATCAACGCCCAGGATATCGGAATATCGAGCAACATGATTGGCGCCGGGCGTGATAAGAAGGAAGACTCCATAGATCCGGCGGTGGGCATCATCCTCGAAGTCAAGATGGGTGAAAAGGTGGATGCGGGCAGCGTGTTGTGCCGCCTCTATTACACCAAGGAAGACCGCGTGGACGAAGCCGCCGAGATGGTGGAGGACGCCTTCCACATCTCTTCCCAGAAGCCCGATGAGCGGGAACTTATTCTGGAAGTAGTTGGCTGATGGGCCGGTTCACCGGTTTCCTGGGCCTCGCCGTGATCCTGGGAGTCGCGTGGCTGTTCTCCACGCACAAAAAGGAAATCAAACTCCGCCTGATTCTGTGGGGCATGGGTTTGCAGTTCGCTTTTGCGGTGCTCGTGCTCAAGACGGATTTCGGCCTGATCTTTAAGCGGATCGGCGATGGCGTCAACGCCATGCTCGAGTTTGCCGAGGTCGGCAGCCAATTCCTCTTCGGGCCGCTGGGCGCCAAGGGCGGCCCCTTCGGCGTCATTTTCGCCTTCCAGGTGCTGCCCATCGTCATCTTCATCGCCTCGTTTTTCTCTATCCTGTACTACCTCGGCGTGATGCAGTTCGTCGTCAAAACCATGGCCGTGGGGATGCAGAAGATCATGGGCGTCAGCGGCGCTGAATCCACCGACGTGGCGGCCAGCATCTTCATGGGACAAACTGAAGCGCCGCTCACCATCAAACCCTTTCTCGCCGGGCTCACCGAATCCGAGCTCTTCACCATCATGGTGGCGGGCATGGCGCACGTCTCTGGCGCCGTGATGGCGGCCTACGTCAAAATCGCCGGCGTTTCCATCATTCACCTGCTCACGGCGGTCATCATGACGGCTCCCGCCACCATCATGCTGGCCAAGATTTTCATTCCGGAAACCGGTAAGCCGGCCACGGCGGGCCGCGTGGAAATCAAAGTGGAGAAGACCGCCGTCAATGTGATCGATGCCGCCGCGCAGGGCGCGGGCGACGGGCTGCACCTGGCGCTCAATATCGGCGGCATGCTGATCGCGTTTCTGGCGCTCATCGCCATGTGCAACGGGATCCTGGGCTGGCTGCACACGCTGCCCCTGTTGGGCTGGCTGCCGGCATCGCTGGAACGCGTTTTCGGCATCCTGTTCGCGCCCGTCGCGTTCATCCTCGGCGTGCCGTGGAAAGATTGCGGCGTCATCGGCGATCTGCTGGGCACGCGCCTCGTGTTGAATGAGTTTGTGTCGTTTTTGAAACTCGGGCCGCTGAAGGCGACCTTAGACCCGCGCTCCTTCACCATCGCGACTTACGCCCTGTGCGGGTTCGCAAATTTCAGCTCGATCGCCATTCAGATCGGCGGCATCGGCGCCCTGGCGCCCTCCCGTAAGAGCGACCTGGCGCGGCTCGGTCTGCGCGCCGTAGCCGCCGGAACCATGGCGAATTTCATGTCAGCCTGCATTGCTGGAATGTTGCTGTGACGGACGAAGCCAAACGCTACATACAGGGCCGCACTGCCGTGCGGCCCGCCATCGGCCTGGTGCTGGGCAGCGGACTGGGCGCCTTCGCCGAAGAGCTCACCGAACGTACCGGCATCCCTTACGCCGATATTCCCGGCTGGCCGCACTCCACCGCCGTGGGGCACGCCGGCAACCTGATCATCGGCAAACTCGGCCAGTTGGACGTCGCTGTGATGGCCGGGCGGGCGCACCTGTACGAAGGGTACGGTATGCCGCAGGTGACCTTTGGAGTGCGCGTGCTGCATTCCATCGGTGCGCGCTCCATGGTGTTCACCAACGCGGCGGGCGGCATCAATCTGACGCTGGAACGCGGCGGGCTGGTGCTGATCTCCGACCACATCAACCTGCAAGGCACGAACCCCCTGGTGGGCCCCAACGACGATTCGCTGGGCCCGCGTTTCCCCGATATGTCCGAGGCCTACTCGCGGGCGTATCGCGAAACCGCCAAGCGGGTGGCCACCGAACTGTGCATCCCCATCGCCGAAGGCGTGTACGCGGCGATGCTCGGTCCCAGCTACGAAACTCCGGCGGAGATTCGCTACCTCCGCGCCATCGGCGCGGACGTGGTGGGCATGTCCACCGTGCCCGAGGTGATCGTGGCCAACCACTTGGGGATGAAGGTGCTCGGCATTTCCTGCGTGACGAATATGGCGGCGGGAATTCTGCCCCAAAAAATTAATCACGAGGAAGTGCTCGAGACCGGCGCGATGGTGCGCGATACCCTGGTGAAGTTCCTGAAGGCGCTGCTGCCGAGGTTGGAGGCGTAGCTTGCCTGACCCCCTGATCGCTTCCGCCCTCGCCGCCCGCCTCAATGCGTTCGCACCATACTCGAAGTTCCTGGTGGGCGCGGCCGTTGAAGACAGCGAAGGGCGGATCCACACCGGGTGCAACGTGGAAAATGCCACCTACGGCCTCACGCTCTGCGCGGAACGCGTGGCGGTGTTCAAGGCGATCTCCGAAGGCGTCCGCAAGTTCCGCCGCGTGGCGGTGGCCGTCGATACCGAAACTCTGACGCCGCCCTGCGGCGCCTGCCGGCAGATTCTCTGGGAGTTTTGCGGTGACATCGAACTCGTGCTGGTCAACCTGCACGGCAAGACCGAAACTCATCAGTTGAAAGATCTTTTTCCGAAACCCTTCGATGCCTCGTATCTTTAATTTTTTCCTCTTCGTTCTGGCGCTGGCCGCCGAACCGGCCGACATTATCTGGAGCGCACGCTACGTCATCACCATGGACGCGCAGCGCCGCGTCATCGAAAACGGCGCGGTGGCCATCAGGGGCGACCGCATTCTCGCGGTCGGCACCAAGGCCGAGATCGACGCGCACTTCCAGCCCAAGCTGCGCCTGGACCGTCCCGACGCCATCTTGGCGCCCGGCCTGATCAATACCCACACCCACGCCGCGATGAGCCTTTTCCGCGGCATCGCCGACGATCTGAAATTGCAGGACTGGCTGGAGAAATTCATCTTTCCCGCCGAGGCCAAAAACGTCACCGCCGATTTCGTGCGCTGGGGCACCCGCCTCGGCTGTCTCGAAATGCTGCTCAGCGGCACCACTACGTTCACCGACATGTACTACTTCGAGGACGTGGTGGCGGAAGCCGCCAGGGAAGCGGGCATGCGCGGCGTGCTCGGCGAGACCATCATCGGCTTCCCGGTGGCCGACAACAAGACTCCCGCCGATGCGCTGGCCTACACCGAGCGCTTCCTGAAACGCTTTCAGAACGACGCGCTGATCACCGCCGCGGTGGCGCCGCACGCGCTGTATACCAATTCCGATGAGACGCTGAAGGCTGCCCGCGCTCTCGCCAACAAGTACCAGGCTCCGCTGATCATCCACCTCTCCGAAACCAAAAAGGAGAACGACGACGAACTGGCCAAGCGGCACACCACCCCCACTAAGACCCTCGACAATCTTGGGCTGTGGAACGGCCGCTCGGTAGCGGCGCACGCGGTATGGGTGGATGAGGCCGACATGGCGATCCTGAAATCGCGCGGCGTGGGTGTCGCCCATTGCCCATCCAGTAACATGAAACTCTCTAGCGGCGTCGCGCCGGTGACGCGTATGTTGGCGCTGGGTCTCGCCGTCGGCCTCGGTCCCGACGGCCCGGCGGGCAGCAACAACGATTTCAACATGTTCGAGGAAATGGATCTCGCGGCCAAGCTGCAAAAGGTCACCACCATGAACCCGCAGGCGCTACCCGCAACGGCGGCGCTGGAGATGGCGACCATCCGCGGCGCGCGCGCGCTCGGCATGGAGAAAGAGATCGGCTCGCTCGAAACCGGCAGGCGCGAAAGTTCCGAAGGCTTGGAAAAAAACAGCGGGGGGGGCCGGCCCTTCAGGCGCGCCGGATCAAGCGGACGAGCAGGAGCAGAATCACAGCTCCGACCACAGCCGTAAGCAAGGCGCCGATCAATTGATGGCCCACCGAAATGCCAAGCACGCCAAACAACCAGCCGCCGAGTACCGCGCCAAGGTCAGCGCATCGCTGAAATAGCTGCGCTTCCGGCGATGTTCCGCTTCCGGCGACGCGCCCTTGCGACGACGCGCCCTTGCGACGACGCGCCGGGCGACGCGCCCGGTGACGCGCCCATCCGACGACGGGCCGGGCGATGCGCGCTTGCGACGACGCGCCCGGTGACGCGCGCTTGCGACGACGCGTCGGGCGACGCGCCAATCCGAGCCGCGACCGTCAGGGAGCGGTCGCCACCACCACGCGGAAGCCGTAGTCGGCGTAGCGAAATTCGGGGGGGATGCTACTGCGCGCGGCGCAGCGGGAGAACTTGATGTGGTGCCGCCATGCGCCGCCTCGGGAAGCGCGGCGGATGCCGGCGGGGGGGCCTTGCGGGTTTACGGCGGGCGAGACGGCGTAGTAGGCCGGATCGTACCAGTCGCTGCACCATTCGTGCACGTTCTGGCACATGTCGAACAGGCCGTAACCGTTGGGCTTGCCCTGGCCGACGGGTTCGGGACCGTCACGGAAACGGCCGGGCTGCAGATTCCCACTCGGCTTCGGTGGGCAGGCGGACAGGCAGTTTCCACTGGCCGGCGAGCCAGTCGCAGTAGGCCACGGCGTCGAACCAGTTGACGCTCACTACGGGGAGCGCCGGATCGGTGAACGCCAGTGTGCGGAAGTCGGCCCAATCCGCGTTGGTCACCTGGCAGCGGGCCATGAGGAAGGGCGAGACGGTGACGCGGTGGGCGGGGCGTTCGTCATCGCGCCCGTCGTTTTGGCCCATGAGAAACTCGCCGCCGGGGATTGCTACCAGATCGTTTGGGCTCATCATCGAGTAACGAGAATTGCAGCTTGCGTTCGTTGCCGTCCACGCGGTCCAGAATGACGCGCACCTTGTCGCCGATGGCCCATTCGCGGCGCGAGCGTTTGCCCACTACCTTGCGGACGTTCTCCTGATAAGTGTACTCATCGCCGGGCAGGGTGTCGATGGGCACCAGGCCTTCCACAAACAGGTCGGTCAATTCCACGAAGAGGCCGTACTTGGCGGTGGAGATAATCAGCGCGTCGAAATCTTCGCCGACGCGATCGGTCATGAACTTGACCTTCTTCCACTCGACCAGTTCGCGCTCGGCGTCGGCGGCGCGGCGTTCGGATTGCGAGCACTCGTCGGTCAAGGGCTTCAGGTAATCTTCTCCCGGAGTCGATTTGCCCAGGAGGACGGCGCGCAGCAGGCGGTGCACCATCAGGTCGGGATAGCGGCGTATGGGCGACGTGAAATGCGTGTAGCTTTCGGCGGCGAGGGCGAAGTGGCCGACGTTTTCCGTGCTGTAGCGCGCCTGCCGCAAAGAGCGCAGCATCAGGAAGCTGAGAATGCGCTCTTCGGGCTTGCCTTCGATTTTGGCGACCAGCCGCTGGTAGTGACGCGTTATGGGTAATCCCGAAGCGCTTCACGGGGATGGCGCCGATACCCAGCGACACGCCGAAATGCGTGGCGATTTCCTCGAACTCCATGACGCGTTTCGGGTCGGGCATTTCGTGTATGCGGTAGACGGAGGCGATACCGGCGTGCTCCAGGTGTCCGGCGACGCTCTCATTGGCGGCCAGCATGAACTCTTCGATGATGCGGTTGGCGATATTGCGCGGCGCGCGCGTGACGCCGGTCATGGCGCCCAATTCGTCGAACTCGATGAGCGGCTCCGGCAGATCGAAATCGATCGACCCGCGGCGCACGCGCTTCTTGTTGAGCACCAGCGCCAGTTCCTGCATCAACTCGAAGCGCGCCACCAAAGGCTGGTAGCGCTCGCGCATGGCGGCGTCGCCTTCCAAGAGCAGATGAACGCTGGTGTAAGTCATGCGCTCGGCGCTGCGAATCACGCCGGCGGTGAATTCCTGGCCCACCACCTCGCCATGATGATCGATCTCCATCAGCGCGGAGAGCACCAGCCGATCCGCGTGCGGCACGAGCGAGCACAGGTTGGTGGAAAGCTCGTAGGGCAGCATGGGCACGGCGCGGTCCGGGAAGTAGACGCTGGTGCCGCGCAGTTGCGCTTCCAGATCGATGGGCGAACCGGGGCGCACGTAGTGGCTGACGTCGGCGATGTGGACGTGGAGCGCGTAATTGCCGTTGGGCAGGCGATCTACCCAGACGGCGTCGTCGAAATCGCGCGCCGTTTCGCCATCGATGGTGACGATGGGCATGTCGCGGAAATCGCGGCGCCCCGCGATATCGGCTTCGGCGATCGCGGCTGGCATCGCCTGCGCCTGCTCGATGACTTCGGGCGGAAACTGGTGGGGCAGGTGGTGCTTGCGGATGACGATCTCGACATCGACGCCGAAATCGTCGGGGTGGCCGAGGATTTCGACCACGCGGCCGACCGGAGACGCGCCGCGCTCTGGGTACTCCAGCAGTTCGACGTTGACCACCATTCCGTCCAACCCGGCGACGCTCGCCACCTTGGGCGGGGTCACGCCGATGCGGTCCAGCGAGGGAGCGGTGGCGGGCGGGAGCTCCATGCCGTCGGGGATATCGATCCACTGATGAATCCGGCCATCGGCGGGCACCACGTAGCCGCCGCGCCGGCCGATTTTGAATTCACCGACCACGGTGGGGTGGGCGCGCTTCAGCACCTTGACGATATCGCCATCGGCGCGGCCACCGGCTTCGATGCGGGCGATGCGCACGATCACGCGGTCGCCATGCATGGCCTTTTCAGCGGCATCGGGGGAGATGAAAATGTCGCCGGTAACGCCCGGAACCGGACGTTCGGAGATTAAAAACCCGTAACCATCGCGATGCAGATTGAGGCGGCCCACGGCGAATTCGCGGGTGCGGGTGGTGACCACGTACTGGCCGCTCTTCAACTCAATCAGGTCGCCGCGCGCCGTGAGGCGCGCCAGGGCGGCGTCCAACTCATTGCGGCTGTCACCTTTAGCCCCCAATTCGCGCACCAGTTGCTTGAAGTTGGCCCGCGAGTGCGGCAGTTGGGAGATGTGGGCTACAATTGCCGCGTCGGTCATCATAGTTCCAATTTTAGATGCAACGGGCGGCAAATTTCCGCCGTCATCTATTACGCTGAGAAGAGAACGGCGCAGGCTGAGGTACCCACGGGTTCTCCGCCCGCCAAAGTCCGGTATCGGGCAGGATGGGAAGCTGCCCACACTTTTGTGATACGGGAGTTCCCATGAAGCGTCTGTTGCTGTTGCTTATGCCCGCGGCCTTGTTCGCCGGGCAGGCCCGATACGCCCGCTTGGGCGAGTTTGAGGGAAAGGTCGAAATCCAACTGCGTGCGGGCGACGTCTGGAGCGCCGCGGAGCGCAACCTGCCGTTGGTGGAATCGGCATGGCTGCGCACCGGCGCGTCCTCGCGGCTCGAAATCGAACTCGACGAGGGGAGCGCCTGGCGTCTGGGGCCGGAATCGCAGGTGGAGATTTCCGATTATTCGCGCCTCTCCACCGGCCAGCGTCTTACCGTGCTCTCGCTGGACCACGGCGTCGCGTACTTCACCGGCGAACCAAGCGGTAGCGATACCCTGACGCTGGTGGTGCCGGGCGCGCAGGTGACGCTGCTGCGCGGCGCGCGCGTACGCATGCAGGTAGACGCCCTGGTGAGCCGGATTTCGGTGATTGAAGGCGTGGTGCGGCTCTCCTGCCCGACGGCCGAACTGGACGTTCGGGAAGGGCAAACGGTGAGTTTGGAGCCTGCCAATACCTCGCGCTTCAGGCTGGAGCGCGAGGTGGCCGCCATGGACCTGGACCGCTGGAGCGAGGATCGCGATAAGACCCTGGCGACCTCATCCTCCGGTTCGCACGTGGCACAGCGTTACGGCGTAGTGGATCTGGATGGAGCCGGCGGATGGGTGCAGACAGATCTAGGTGCGGTGTGGAAGCCGAAGGTGGCCGAGGGCTGGGCGCCGTTCCAGAACGGCCGCTGGCGCTGGTACGATGCGCTGGGCTACACCTGGGTCAGCGACGAAGCCTGGGGCTGGATCCCCTACCATCACGGGCGATGGACCCGCAAGGGCCAACTTGGCTGGGTCTGGGTGCCGGCGGCCTCGCCGGTGTTTAAGCCGGGCGACGTCTATTGGCTCTACAACGCGAAGCTGGCGGGATGGGGCCCGCTGGCGCCGGGCGAAGACTGGCTGCCTTCGTCCGCCCCGGAGCAGTTCCTCAACGTCAACACGACCTATGCCAGCTTTCAGCAGGACGCGCGGGTGATCGATCCGGCGGGATTCAAGGATCGTCCGAAGGAACCGCTCGGCGTAGCGGTCCTGGCATTGGCTCTGCCTTCGCCGGCGTTTCCGGCGTCGCGCCTGGAAGCCACGCGGCCGGTGCTGCGGGTGGGCGCCACCCGCGTCCGTCCGGTGATCCCGGGGACCACCTTTCAGGACAGCATCGAAGCTCCTCCGCCCGCGCCGCCGCCTCCTCCTCCGGCCGTGGTCACAAACCCCGCATCGGATGAGGCGCTCACGGTGTCGCCGGGTCCGCCGCCGGACCAGGGGCCGCCCGGTCCGCCGATGCAGGTAGTCTATCCGGTTCCGGTGTACACCGGCATCGTGGTGATGAACCCGCCGGAACACCCCGACTATTCGCGGCGCAATCCCAATTCGCCGGGCTCGAAGGGTACTGCGGCGCCGACCGCGCCAGCGCCCACGCCAGCCCCGACGCCGACAACGACAACGACGCCGCCGGCACGGACGCCGCCCCCTGCGCCGCGCGTGATTGTCCCAGGGTCGCACCCGGGAGCCCCCACGATCGAACGGCCGTCGACCGTGCCCAGTCCGATCGGACGTGAACTGCCGAGGATCGCGAGGCCCGAGCCAAAGCCGGAGAGCAAACCGGACCCTAAGCCGGAGGCAAAGACGGAAACCAAAACGGAAGCCAAGCCGGAGACCAAAGAGGAAGCCAAGGCGGACAAACCCGCGGCGCGCCCTGAAGGTCCCGTTCAAGTCAGGAAGAAGTGAGTCCGGGTTTGAGTTGAGATAACCAAGGAGTCCGAGCTGCGCTCGGATGGACAAGCCGGAGGCTTATCCCACCAGGCGAAAGCGGCTGCCGGGCTAGAGATCTTTGGGAGCGCGGGCGGCGGACCAGGCACCGCCTTCGAAGTCGGTGGTGCCGCCCATCTTGTTGCCCTCGACGGTGCCGGAAAACGTGATCTTCGGCCCTCCCGGAATCTCCATGCTGAACGAGATCCGTTTGCCATCCACCGTACCGGCCAAGGTTACCGTCCCCGTGTGGTCCGTGTTGCACGTGCCGTTGATCTTCGTGCCGTCCTGCTTGACCTGCATGCCGGCATTCATCGGCCCGTGCGGCGTCTGCATCGACAACTGCCACATCCCGGCGACGGCGGCGGCTGCGCTCTTGGGCGCTCCACTGTCTTGCGCCATCAAGGCGTGTACGTGTTGATGGAAATCGCACGAGACAGTCAGTCCCGCAACTGCGACTACCGAAAGCAGCATCTTCATGTTTCTCTCCTGTATCGAAGGTACGGCCTCTGGCGGCAGGGCTCAACGGAAATAGCTTGAGCGCGAAAGGATTCGTCCTGAGCGCGGAATTTCCGGCGGCGAGCGGGTGGCTCAAAGGCCGGGGATTCGCTGGCGGAGCGAGCGCGCCTGGCGCTCGCTGACCACAATCTCCGTGGCGGCGGCGTCCGGCATGACGAGCAGGAATCCACTCTTGAAGTAGGGGCGAATCTCGCGAATTCGGGTGAGATTCACCAGCACCTCGCGGCGGGCGCGGAAGAACACATCCCCGGGGAGGCCGGCCTCCAACTCGGCTAGCTGATAATTCACGGTGAACGTATCGGCCGCGGTGTGCGCCTTTACCACGCCGTCCGCCACCTGAAACCAGCAGATCTGTTCGGGAGGCGTGAGCACCAGCCGGTCGCGTTTGCGGCATACGATCTGTTGCAGGGTCTTGGGCGATTGGCGGGCCACGCGCAGAATGTGCTCGTGTTCGCGCGCTGACTCACGCACGGTTCCGCCGAGCTTGCGGGCGCGCTCCACGGCGTGGGCAAGGCGCTCCGGTTCCACCGGCTTGAGGAGATACGCCAGGGCGTTGGCCTCGAACGCGGCCAGCGCGTGCTGGTCATACCCGGTGACGAAGATCACCAGCGGCTTCGCCACCTTCCGGGGCAAGGCTTGCAGGACTGCGAAGCCGGTCAGTCCCGGCATCTGAATGTCGAGGAAGATCAGGTCGGGGCGCAACTCTTCGACCT
>JAPKZC010000724.1:1067-2073 GCA_026394025.1 Candidatus Solibacter sp. | reverse complement strand
TGGAAAGCGAATGGAGGGTGAGATGAGCAAGATCACTATTTTGTCAATTGTAGGCGGAAGATTGGAAAGCGCAAAATACGCTCGTTGGCAGTCGCTTGCCATGGGGTGAAACCCTACCACGGCAACTCCCCGCAACCGCCACTACCCAGCACCGCGCGGCAAGAAACGATTCCGGCGAAAAAATACCGGTTGCGTTCCCGTGGTTCTGGATTACTCAACAGCCCGATGTGTGGAATTGCAGGAGTAATGGACTTGGCCGGGAGGCGAGCGGTGCCCGCCGGTGTGATCCAGCGGATGGCCCGCGCGCTGATTCATCGCGGCCCGGACGAGGAGGGATTTCTAAACCGCCCGGGCCTGGCGCTAGCCTCCAGGCGGCTCAGCATTGTCGGGCTGGCCGATGGCCAACAACCCGTGAGCAACGAAGATCAAAGCGTCTTTGTGGTGTTCAACGGCGAGTTGTTTGATTACGTCGAACAGCGCGCCGAGTTGGCCGCCCGCGGCCATCGCCTGCGCACTCACTGCGACACGGAGATCATTCCCCATTTGTGGGAGGAGAGCCGCGAAGGCATGTTCGAGCGCTTGCGAGGGCAGTTCGCCATCGCCCTGTTCGACGTGCAGCGCCACCAGTTGACGCTGGGCCGCGATCGCTTCGGCATCAGCCCCCTGTACTGGACGCGCCAAGGCGATTGGCTGCTGTTCGCCTCTGAGATCAAGGGCCTGCTCGCCTCGGGCATGGTGCCGGCCAAGGCGGACCTGCGCGGCATTGATCACATGTTCACCTTCGCCGCGATGCCAGGGCCGGTGACGTGCTTCGAGGGCGTGCAGATGTTGCTTCCCGGCCACTATCTGCAAATCACACCGGGCGACGCCGGCACGGCGACCCCCGTCATTACCGAACGCACCTTCTGGGAAATGGACTTCCCTAACCGGGGTGACGAATGCCCCGACGCCGATCCGCGCAAACTGGTGGACGAGTTTGAGGACCTGTTACTCCAGGCGGTGGCGC
>JAPKZC010000724.1:0-1062 GCA_026394025.1 Candidatus Solibacter sp. | reverse complement strand
TGTGCCCGTGGGGGCATATCTTTCGGGCGGGCTTGATTCGAGTATGATTGTGGCAATGGCGTGTCGCGTCAAAGGCCCGGCGATTAACACTTACACCGTTCGGATTGACGATCCCGCGCTCGACGAACTCAGCGCCGCCAATCTCTCGGCGCGCCACATCGGCACCAAACCTCCCGTGGTACAGGAGTTTCGCCCCAGCGACGCGCTGGCCGTGTATCCACAACTCATCCGCGCCGCCGAGGCCCCCGTGATCGACACCTCGTGCGCGGCTTTGCTGATGTTAGCCAAGCGGGTACATGCCTGCGGCCAAAAGGTGGTGCTCACCGGCGAAGGCGCCGACGAATGGCTGGCCGGCTATCCTTGGTATAAGATTGCGAAGTTGCTAGACAGCCTCGATGTCATTCCCGGGCTGCGCCTTAGCAACGTGGCGCGCCGCGCCTATCTGCGACTCCACCGGGTGCCCCAATATCCCGCCGGGTTCCGCCAACATCTGGAGGATTGCGTCGGCGGCCCCAACGCGTGGATCGATTCCTACGGCGTGCTGGCGCTTTCGAAATTGCGCTTCTATGCCGCGCCGCTGCGCGAAACCCTCGCGCAGTCCGACCCATGGGCCGGCTTGGGCCTCAACCTTGAGCGTGCCAAATGCTGGCATCCGCTCAACCGAGGACTGTGGATCGGCGCACGCGTCACGCTGGCCGGACACCTGTTGCAGGCCAAAGGCGATCGCGTGGCGATGCACTCGTCGGTGGAGGTGCGCTATCCGTTTCTGGACGAAGCCGTGTTCGACTTCCCCGCGAGGTTGCATCCGCGGTGGAAACTGCGCGGCTTCCGTGACAAACACCTGTTGCGGCTCGTCGCGGAACGCTGGCTGCCACCCGCCATCGCGCGCCGCCAAAAGGTGATCTTTCGCGCGCCGCTGGATAGTTTCCACCTCGACCCCGAACCCGCCTACATAGCCGAGCTGCTGAGTGAGGAATCCCTGCGCCGAACCGGCTATTTCGACGTCGCGGCGGTGCGCCACTGGCGCCAGGCCTTCCGCGGGATGCGGCGCGGATCGCTGCC
>JAPKZC010000539.1:716-2654 GCA_026394025.1 Candidatus Solibacter sp. | reverse complement strand
TTGGAATCGGCGTGTTCCTCGCGCCATTTCGGCCCGAGGTACCGGTCGTAGAGCTGATTCATCTCGGACGAAATCCAGGAGCGGAAATGGACTCCGTTGGTGACGTATCCGATGGGGATCTCATCCTCCGGCACGCCGGGCCAGACGGCTTTCCACATGCCGCGGCTGACTTCACCGTGGAGTTTGCTGACTCCGTTGCTGGAGGACGCCGTGCGCAGGGCAAGCACGGTCATGCAGAAATCTTCATCCGCACGCTCCGGGTGCTGGCGTCCCAACCCGTGGAAGTCGCCGGGAGCCAGGCCCAGGCGGCGAATATAGGCACCGAGGTAACGATCCAGCAAAGGCGGCGGGAAATAGTCGTGGCCTGCCGGCACGGGGGTGTGGGTGGTGAAGATCAGGCCCGCCGAGGCCACATCGCGCGCTTCGGCAAACGAGAGCTTCTGCTTCTCCATCAGCCGGCGAACCCATTCCACCGCGAGGAAGGAAGAATGGCCCTCGTTCATGTGATAGACGGTCGGCGCCAGTCCTAGCGCCTCCAACGCGCGGTGGCCGCCGATGCCGAGGAGGATCTCCTGTTTCAGGCGCATCTCCAGATCGCCGCCGTAGAGTTGATCGGTGATATCGCGATCGTCGGAGCGATTGGCTGCCACGTTGGTGTCGAGCAGGAAGAGATTGACCCTGCCGACGCGAACCCGCCAGATCTGGACAACCACGATACGTCCGTCGTAGGCGACTTCGATGGTCAAAGGCCGCCCGTCCGGCTGGAGTTCGAGGCTCAGCGGGAGGTTGCGGAAGTCGTTATCCGCGCAGGTTTCCTGTTGCCAGCCCGCCGGATTCAGGTACTGCTTGAAATAGCCCTGCTGGTAGAGCAGGCCGACGCCCACCAAAGGTATACCGAGATCGCTGGCCCCTTTCAGGTGATCGCCGGCGAGCACGCCGAGGCCTCCGGCGAAAACCGACAAACACTCGGTCAAGCCGAACTCGGCCGAGAAATAGGCCACGAGCATGGCTCCGGGGTTGCCGTATGTCCGGTGGAACCATGTGGACGGACTGGCCAGGTAGGCGTCGAGTTCCCTCAGCGTCCGTTCCAGATGCGCCAGGAACGCTTCGTCCTTGGCCGCGGCTTCCAATTCCGCCTGGTCAATCGAACCCAACATCAGGACAGGATTATGCCCGGTGGATTCCCATAAGTCACTGTCGAGGCGGCGAAACAGCTCGATGGTATCGTGGTCCCAAGCCCAACGCAGGTTGTAGGCTAGCGAGCGGAGCGGGCAGCGACGGGATGACATTGAATACCTGAACGGGTCTCATGATCATACTATCGGACGAAAATACTTTTTCCGATAGAGTCAAGAATCGGGATTTCGCGGCACGCCAACAGCGTGCTTGCCTTAGGTTTGCAGGGCGTCTCGGACATCCATTGGCAATGGATGGGGTATTCGGGTACTCAGCCGACTAGCCGGACCACGAAATAGAGCCCGACAAAGAAACCGGTGGAGAGGACGGCCACCAACAGACCCTTCGCGATCCGCTGGCTGGTGGTAGTATCCTCAGCGTCGTCATGCCGGATGCGATCTTCCAGACTGTCGAACATGGGATTCATACTCCTCGGGTGGTTAGGCGTTAGAACCCGGCAAAAGGTTTCGGTCCCGAAACTCCTCGTCCCAGAGTTGTGCTTACCGGCACGTTTGTCCGGATTGGGGTCATGGAGCCTGGGGAGCGGACTGTTCGGCGGACGTAACCCCGGGCGGCAATTCCATAATCCGGATGTTGCGGAAGAAAATCCTGGCGCCCTCGGATTCCACGCAGATGTAGCCCTTTTTCTGCGTGCTGCGGCTGATGCCATTGACGAATTTGCCGTTGACCGAGAGTTTGATGATTCCGTCCACGGCAACCACGTCGTAGGTGTTCCATTCTCCACGCCCCTTGCAGCGGTTT
>JAPKZC010000539.1:0-686 GCA_026394025.1 Candidatus Solibacter sp. | reverse complement strand
TGCTGCGCTCGCCGCGCGGGTTGTCGGGCGCCGTCTTCACCTGGCCGACGCCGAAGAGTTCGCCATGCACGTAGGCGACGGGCGGCGTCTTGCCTTCTCTCTTGTTCAGGTTGGGCCACTCCAATTCGAGCATCTGCACCTCCACGCCGTTGGGAAACGGGCTTCCGGCGTTGGCCAGCGGCCCGCTCCACAAAAACATGCCGGAGTTACCTCCCGGTTCGGTGTGCATCCACTCCACGTGCAGGACGAAGTTTTCGTATTGCCGGTCGGTCCGCATCACGCCGATGGGGTGTCCGGAACACACCAGCATGCCGTCCGCGACGCTCCAGGTATCGGCCGCGGTGTTGACGTTGACCCAGCCGGCCAGGTCCTTGCCGTTGAACAGATCGCGGAACTCGGGACCGCCGGCGCCCCGGATGGCGGCGGCCAGAACAAGAAGGCACGCCGGCAGGATTACGTTTGGTCCACGTTTCATGAGAATTCGACCTCGGGCCGATTCTATCGCAGAATGGCGGGACCGGCCACACGGGGCCAGCGCCGGCCTACTGGTCGCGCAGCGCTGTGGTCGGGTCCACTCGCGCGGCGCGCCGCGCCGGCCAGAAACTGGCGAAGATCCCCGCGGCGAACAACAGCGCAGCCACCACCGCAAACGAGTACGGGTCGAACGTCGTGACGTTCTGCACCAG
>JAPKZC010000235.1 GCA_026394025.1 Candidatus Solibacter sp. | reverse complement strand
ACATAGGGCACAGTGCGCGAGGCGCGCGGATTGACTTCGAGCACATATACGACGCCGTTCTGGATGGCGTACTGCACGTTCATCAGACCGATGACGCGGAGCGCTTTCGCCAGACGGACGGTGTAGTCTTCGATGGTGCGCAGTGAAGCTTCCGACAGGGACTGCGGCGGCAGCACGCAGGAGCTATCGCCGGAGTGCACGCCGGCCTCCTCGATGTGCTCCATGATGGCCGGCACGCAGGCATCTCTGCCGTCACAGAGGGCGTCGGCCTCGCACTCCAGCGCATTTTCCAGGAACTGGTCGATGTAGACCGGGCGTTCGGCTTCAGTGGCGTCATCGAGGAAGCGATCCACCAGGACGGGCCGATCTTGCGAGAAGGTCACCGCTTCGCGCATGTACTGGCGCACCATCTCCTCGTCGTAGGCGATGACCATGGCGCGGCCGCCCAGCACATAGCTGGGACGCACCAGCACGGGATAACCGATGCGCGCAGCGACGGCGCAGGCTTCCTGCACGCTGGTGGCGGTGCCGTTGGCGGGACAGGGAATCTGCAACTCGTCGAGCAGTTTGCCGAACAGCTTGCGATCTTCGGCGAGATCGATATCATCGGGATCGGTGCCGATGATGGGCACGCCGAGTCGCTTGAGGGGGAGCGCGAGATTGAGGGGGGTCTGGCCGCCGAACTGGACGATGACGCCATCGGGCTTCTCAGTATCGACGATGTTGAGCACGTTCTCCAGGGTGAGCGGTTCGAAGTAGAGGCGATCGCTGGTGTCGTAATCGGTGGACACTGTCTCGGGATTGCAGTTGACCATGATCGATTCGACGCCCATTTCCTGGAGTGAGAAACTGGCGTGACAGCAGCAGTAATCGAACTCGATTCCCTGCCCAATGCGATTGGGCCCGGAGCCCAGAATCATGACCTTTTTGCCTTCGCCGGGATCCGCCTCGCAGGCGGTTTCGTAATTCGAATAGAGGTAAGGGGTGAAGCTCTCAAATTCGGCGGCGCAGGTATCCACGCGGCTGAATACGGCCTTGACGCCGAGTTCCTTGCGCCGGTTGCGGACGGCGATTTCGCTCGCGCCCCAGGATTTGGCCAGTTGCGAATCGGCGATGCCGAAACGTTTGGCGGCGCGGAACTGTTCCCTGGTGGCGGTGGCGAGCGTGATATTGGCCAACCGTGCTTCGAACTCCACAACCTCTTTGATCTGCTCCAGGAACCACGGGTCGATGGAGGTCATCTCGTGGATATCGGCGACGCTGAAGCCGTTGGCCATGGCGAAGCGGATGTAGTTGAGACGGTCCGGGGTAGGCGTGATGAGCTTGTTGGGGATGAGGCTTTTGTCGTACTTCTCACTGCCGAAGGCCTTGCCGGTTTCGAGGCTGCGAATGCCTTTCCAAAGGGCGGCTTTGAAGGTACGCCCGATGGCCATGACCTCGCCGACGGATTTCATCTGGGTGCCGAGGGTGGTATCGGCGCCGGGAAATTTCTCGAAGGCCCACTTGGGAATCTTGACGACCACGTAATCGATGGTGGGCTCAAAGCAGGCCGGCGTCTTGCGGGTGATATCGTTACGGATCTCATCGAGGCGGTAGCCGACGGCGAGTTTGGCGGCGATCTTGGCGATGGGGAAGCCGGTGGCCTTGGAGGCGAGGGCGGAACTGCGCGAGACGCGCGGGTTCATCTCAATGATGACCATGCGGCCGTTGGCGGGGTTGATGGCGAACTGCACGTTGCTGCCGCCGGTATCGACGCCGATTTCGCGCAGGCAGCGGAGGGCGCCGTCGCGCATCATCTGGTATTCACGGTCGGTGAGGGTCTGGGCGGGCGCGACGGTGATGGAATCGCCGGTGTGCACGCCCATGGGGTCGAAATTCTCAATGGAGCAAATGATGATGCAGTTGTCGGCAAGATCTCGCATCACCTCGAGTTCGTATTCCTTCCAACCGAGGGCGCTCTCTTCGATGAGCACCTCATGCACCGGGCTGAGGGCCAGGCCGCGCTCCAGGATTTCGACGAGTTCCTCCTTGTTATAGGCGATGCCGCCGCCGGTGCCGCCCATGGTGAAACTGGCGCGGAGGATGCACGGATAGCCGATGCGGCCGGCGAAGGCGAGCCCCGCGGCGACGGAGTTGACGAGCTGCGATTGCGGGGTCTCCAGGCCGATCTTGCGCATGGCGTCCTTGAACAGGAGGCGGTCTTCGGCCTTCTTAATGGCGTCGATTTTGGCGCCGATGAGTTCCACGCCGTATTTATCGAGCACGCCGGCTTCGGCAAGTTCCACGGAGAGATTGAGGCCGGTCTGGCCGCCCACGGTGGAAAGCAGGGCGTCGGGCCGCTCGCGGCGGATGATCTCTTCCAGATAGGGCAGGGTGAGCGGTTCGACGTAGGTTTTATCGGCGAGGTCCGGATCCGTCATGATGGTGGCCGGATTGGAATTGACGAGGATGACTTCGTAGCCATCGGCGCGCAACGCCTTGGCGGCCTGGGTGCCGGAGTAGTCGAACTCGCAGGCCTGGCCGATGATGATGGGGCCGGAGCCGATGATGAGGATGCGATGGAGATCGTTGCGTCTCGGCATGCTACTTCGCCTCCCGCATCAGTTTAGTGAAATCGTCGAACAGGTAGTGCGAATCGTGGGGGCCGGGCGCGGCCTCGGGATGGTATTGCACGCAGAACAGGGGCTCGCTGCGGTGGCGGAAGCCTTCCAGGGTCTGATCGTTCAGATTGACGTGGGTGATTTCGACCTGGCTCAGATTGAGCGAATCCGGGTCCACGGCGAAGCCGTGATTGTGCGAGGTGATTTCGACGCGGCCGGTGAGTTCATTGCGCACCGGATGGTTGGCGCCGCGATGTCCGAACTTGAGCTTGTAGGTCTTGCCGCCGAGGGCGAGACCGAGCAACTGGTTGCCGAGGCAGATACCGAAGATGGGCTTGCGGCCGATGAGCTTGCGGATGTTGGCGACCTGGGTGACGAGCGGCTCGGGATCGCCGGGGCCGTTAGAGAGGAAGATGCCGTCGGGATTGAGGGCGAGCACGTCCTCCGCGCTGGTGAGGGCGGGCACGACGGTGACGCGGCAACCGGAGTGCACGAGGCGGCGCAGAATGTTGTGCTTGATGCCGAAATCGTAGGCCACGACGTTGTAGCGGGGCTCGGCCCGAGGTCCGATGGCGTCCGAGGGCGAACACGGTTCGACGGTTTGGGTCCACTGGTAGGATTTTTGGGTACTGACGCGGCTGGCGAGATCGAGTCCGGCCCTGGTGGGAATCAGGCGGGCCTTGGCGACGAGTTTTTGGCCGTCGGTTTCAATGGAGGAGAGCACACCGCGCATGACGCCACGGGTGCGCAAGTGGCGGACGAGGGCGCGGGTGTCGAGGTCACTGACGATGGGGACGCCGGCGCGGGTGAGGAAGGCATCGGCGGCGGCATCGCTGCGCCAATTGCTGGCGAGGGGCGAAAACTCGCGGACGACCAGGCCTTCAATGTAGGGACCGCCGGCCTCATTATCGGCGGAGCTGGTGCCGTAATTGCCGATTTGCGGATTGGTGAGGATGACGATCTGGCCGGAGTAAGAGGGGTCCGTGAAGACTTCCTGATACCCGGTGAGAGCGGTATTGAAGACGACTTCGCCGCTGCGCTCAGTGGGCGCACCAAAGCTCCGGCCCTCGAAGACGGTCCCGTCTTCCAGGGCGAGTATGGCAGTGGTCAATTTAGGCTTTTCCTCCCAGGGCGTGGATAACCTTCATTTTAGCAGGTGAGGGCGGTCGGCGTGCTCGGTTGGATGGGCTTGGGAAGCAGGCTGGGGCGGGGTGTAGGGGGGAGGTTCAGGAACGAAGCCAATTTCGGGAGAAGTGGTTTGGGGTGAAGGGGGTAGGGACGGCCCTTCGGCGGCGGGGGCCGGCGGGTCGGGGTCGGGAGGGGCGGCTTCGGCCTCGGCTTGGAGTTGCCTGAGATCCTGGAGGGCGCGCTCGCTAGAGCGGCGGGTGCACTCGATGCGCCACTGAAGTTGGGCGAAGGCTTTGCCCCTGGAGGCGGCGGTCTGGCCGAGGGGAAGCTTGTCATCGGCGGTGTAGGTATTTTTGTGGTCGTATGCCCAGAGTTGGGTTTCGGCGATACGGAGGCGGCGTTTGAGCCACTCGCCGTGGATGAGGTCGTCGAGGAGGGCGCGGGCTTCGGGGGAGGTGGGATGGTGGCGCTGGTAGTACTCGTCGATGAGTTGCTCGAGGTCGGCGAGCTTTTCAGAGGGAAGGACGAGGGATTTGGCGTGGATGCCGGTTTTGAGGGCATTCATGGAAGAGACGGCCTTGCCCGTGACAGAGGTGGGGCCGGTGGATTTCTGGGAGTTGCGGCGGTTGGCTTCTATTTGACGGATTGTGGACATTGGTGGCTCGCTTCCGAGCTGCGCTCGGATGGACAAGCCGGAGGCTTATCCCACTTTGAGCGTAGAACGGAGGTTTAGGATATTCAGGGGTGAAAATATTTAAGTGGTTGGAGAATATGGGGAAAATATTTTTAATGTTGGTGGCAATGGAAGATGTGAATTCAACGCAGAGGCGCAGAGAGCGCAGAGGAAGCGCAGAGAACACATTGAGAAAGGCAGGGGCAAAGAGAAGGCGGAGACTGCGGAGGGAAAAGAGTCCGAGCTTCGCCCGGATGGACAAGCCGGGAGGCTTATCCCACTGGGACTCAGGAGTGGAGGCGTTCGCGTCATTCAGGCGGCTTCCTGGTAGAGGGCGGATTGGAGGGCGTGGACGGCGCGCTCGAAGGCGGGGCGGCCGCCGAAATATTTGATGAGTTGGAGGGGGGTGCCCATGAGGTCGAAGGGGGCGATCTGGAGGACACGGGGGTCGTCGAGGTTGATGACACCCTGGTCCTGATATTTCTGGAGGAGGGCTTCGAGGACGGTGCGGGCTTGGGGGCCGTATTTGGTGAAGACGTCGCGCTTGCGGACGTTGTCGGCGCGTTCGCGGCGGGTGAGCGGGGGGCGGTCGAAGGCGACGTGACAGATGAGGTCGAAGGGATCGAGATCTTTACCGACTTCGTCGGCGAGGGGTTCGAGGGAGAGACCGTCGGCCTCGAGTTGTTCGAGGATGGCTTGTTTGCGTTCGGCGGAGTTCCAGCGGGTGAGGAAATCGTCAAGGGAGGTGAAGCGTTTTTTGAGGGCCTTGCGGGTGAAGTCGCGGAGGCTTTCGGTGACGAGGCGGCCGTTCTCATCGAGATACTCGACGCGTTCGGTGAGGATGGTGGCGGCGATGCCATCGACGTAGATTTTGCGGCGTTTGCCGGCGGCGGGGTTGAGGGAGATATCGGGCGTGGGGGCGTCGACGAGGACTTCGTCGTCATCGACGGGCCGGGCGGGCGGAGGTGGATCGGGCGGGGTGATGGGGTCGGCGGGGCCGGGAGTGTAGATTTGGACGGGCTCGCCGTCGAAGGCGGGGTCGGCGAAGTGGGCGGTGGCGCCGCGAAAATCCATCAGGGTGAAGTAGAACTTTTTGGTATCGGCATGGATGCGGGTGCCGCGGCCGACGATCTGTTTGAACTCGGTCATGGAGCCGACGGCGCGATCGAGGACGATGAGGCGGCAGGTCTGGGCGTCGACGCCGGTGGAGAGGAGGCGGGAGGTGGTGACGAGGACGGGGTAGCGGCGTTCGGGGTCAATGAAGTTGCCGAGTTCGGCCTGACCTTCGGCATCGCTGCCGGTGATGCGCATGACGTAGCGGTGGTTTTCAGCGTAGAGGTCCTGATTCTGGTTGATGAGGGCCTGGCGCATGCGGGCGGCGTGCTCTTCATCGACGCAGAAGACGATGGTTTTCTGGAAGCGGTCGCCGCTCTCCTTGAGAAGGGCGGAGACCTTTTGGGCAACGAGGGTGGTGCGGGCGTCGATGACGAGGACGCGGTCGAAATCTTTGGTGTTGTAGAGGCGGTCTTCGATTTCGTTGCCTTCGCGATCGGTCTGGCCCTTCTCCGGGCGGTAGCCTTCGACGTCTCTGTCAATGTGGACCTTGACTACTTTATAGGGGGCGAGGAAGCCGTCGCGAATGCCTTGTTTGAGGGAATAGGTGTAGACGGGTGGGCCGAAGTAACCGATGTTGGAGACGTATTCGGTTTCCTTTGGGGTGGCGGTGAGGCCGATGTGGGTGGCGGCGGAGAAGTAGGTGAGGATTTCGTGCCAGGCGGAATCGGCGTCGGCGCTGCCGCGGTGGCACTCATCGATGATGATCAGGTCGAAGAACCCCGGGTCGAATTCCTTGTACAGCCCCGGTCGGAACGTGTCGCGGGCAATTGCCTGATAAATCGCGAAGTACATCTCCCGGCTCTTGCTCACAACGCCGTTCTCGATCTTGAACCGGGCATCGCCGAAAGGCGCGAACGTT
>JAPKZC010000164.1:7619-8705 GCA_026394025.1 Candidatus Solibacter sp. | reverse complement strand
CGACGCCTCGGGCCTACCGGGCGGTTTGGTTCACCGCAAATATCGTCTTGGCGTGGTAAGCGATCCCGGTGAAGGCAATACCGGGGTCGTGGCCGAATCCGCAGAGCCAGTTTTCATTCACCGCCTTAGTGAGCCAATGCGTGCGGGTGTCGATGGACTCCAAGGGGTAGAGGTCGAAGCCGGCAACCCACGTGGGCTGCAAATGAGCGGCGGTGGGCACAAGGTCGGAGAGGAAACAGAAGGTCTGGCCGCGGCTCTCGGCGGTGATCACCATCATGTCGCGATTGTGGCCGGGGGCGCGGTGCATGGTCACGCCGGGGATCACCTGGTGGCCGTCTTCGACGAGGGTCATGCGGCCGGAAGCCACCAGAGGATCGTAGTTGGCATCGATGTAAGCGACACTGTCGCGGACGTGGCGCTGGTGGGCGTGCTCCCATTCCCCGCGGCTGGCGAAATACTGCGCGTGGGGGAAGGCTGGGGCGGCACCGTTCGCAGTGAGGACTGTGTTGCCGCTGCAATGGTCCCAATGGAGGTGGCTGTTGATCACGATATCGATGGATTCGGGGTCGATGCCGTGGCGGGCGATCACTTCGGGCAGAGAATCGGCGACGGGCGGGAGTTTGGCGCGTTCGCGGGCCCGCGGGTCCATCTTATCGCCGCCGCCGGTTTCGATCAGGATGGTGTGATTGCCGGTTTGGATGAGGTAGCAGTTGAAGGCCAGCGGGACACGGTTGAGTTCGTCGGCCGGGGTGTGACGGCTCCACAGGGTTTTGGGGACGACGCCAAACAGGGCGCCGCCATCCCACCAATAGACGGAATCGCGCACCAAGGTCAGTGCAAAATCGCCCACTTGAGCGCTGTGCGGGGCCAGAGCGGGCGCCAACGCTCAACCTTTAACCAGCTTGCGGCCGCGCTCGAAGAGGTCGGCGGCATCATCGACAAGTTTGCGGCCGCGGTCGAACATGTCCTTGCTGGCCTCGGCGATGTCCTGGCCGGCGGATTCGACGGCTTCGCGGCCCTGCTGGGTCTTGTCGGAAAGGTACTTGCGCGTCTCTTTGCCGCTCTGGGGGGCGTAGAGGACGGCTG
>JAPKZC010000164.1:2150-7569 GCA_026394025.1 Candidatus Solibacter sp. | reverse complement strand
GCCGCCTGGCTTTGGGACTTGTCTGTTTCCGCGCGTTCGTCCGGCATATGAAAGGGCTCCTTAGTAGTATTCTGCGATAGCCTTGCGTCATGGCGCAAGATCCCGATCGTGAAGAAGAGCCACAAAGTCAGGACGTGTTGCTTACATCGCATGCCCTCGATATGGTCACGCTGTGGAGTTCCGGCACGGTGACTGCCGAAATGGAAGCGGACATGATCCGGGGAGTTCTGGAGTCGAACGGCATTCCCGTAATGGTGGTGGGAGCGTCGCAGTACCCCAATTTGGGATTTGAAGTGAAGGTGCCACGCGGCAAAGTCAAAGAGGCCGAGGAGTTAATCGAACAGGCGCAAGCGGCGGGACCTGACGCGGCGATTGAGGCCGAGGCGGAGTCGGAAAAGTAAGACGCGCGGGCGCGGGGCGATGCATCGCCTGCCGCTGGATCATGTTTAAGGACGTTATTGCCGCAAAGGCGCTCGGCGATTATCGCCTGCACCTTCGATTCGAGGACGGCGTTGAGGGGGCGGTAGATCTCGCGCCCCATCTCAGTTTCCGAGGAGTCTTCGAGCCATTGCGTGACCCGGCCTACTTCGCGCAGGTCCGTGTCGATCTGGTGTTGGGCACCGTGGCATGGCCAAACGGAGCGGACGTTGATCCGAACGTTCTTTACGGACGGATCGCGGGGACGCTGATCGTGCAGGAGCACGACGTCTGTTCGGCAGTCTAGCGCGACGAAAACAAAAACACAACAATATTGTTGCACAACAACAACGTTGTGATTATGCCATATGGACTTTGCCGGCATTCCTGGAAGCATGGGCCGTCTGGCAGACGGAACTGCCTTCTTTGATCGACAGGAGATCATGTCCCGTGCCTGGGACCTCCTGAAAACAAGCAACTTGCTTCTTCTCGCCCCCCGGCGTGTGGGGAAGAGCTCTCTGCTGAACCGAATGAAGGAGGACGGCACGGCGAAAGGCTACAATACGCTGTACCTCTCGGTCCCGGATGCCGAAGACGAGTTAGACTTCATCAAGCGGTTGGTCCGCGGGTTCCGGGATGCGGATTGGAGATCGAGCAGCTGGGTTGCAGCCTTCAAGAACAAGCTCCCCGAAGACCTGGAGTTCGTCTTGAAGACCGGCTTGATCGAACTGAAGGCTAAGAAGTTCGATTGGCGCCGCCCGGCGGAAGACCTGGAGGCACTGCTTAAATCGGCCGATTCGGAGACGCTGCTGCTGATTGACGAGTTGCCGTTACTGATCGCCAGCATCGTCCACCAGGATCCCTCCGGAACCAGAGCCGAACGTTTCCTGCTTTGGCTCAAGCGTCTCCGGGAACAGTACCGGCCACGCTGGTTCTTCGCCGGGTCGATCGGTCTCGATTCGGTCGCCCGAAGGCTGAAGCTATCGGGCACCATTCACGACCTGCAGCCGGTCCAACTTGGAGAATTCAGCCCTGAGAAGGCTCGCGCCTAGCTGATGGGCCGAGGCCAGTTGCATCAGTGGACAATGACCGCGGAAACCATCGAGGCAATTCTGGGGGCGGTTGAGTGGCCGATCCCGTTTCACCTCAATCTCGTCTTCGAGGAGCTTCGCAGCGTTGTCGGCGAAGGACTCGGCCCTCCTTCGCCTGCGCTCGTTGAACTCGCCCTGCAAAGACTGATGGCGCACGGCCGGACACACTTCGATCATTGGGACGAGCGTTTGGCCAAAATGCTGGACGGCCGTGTCCAGCCGTATTGTGAGATCATCCTCAGCCTGGCATGCCGCGACGCCGGCGGCGTCTCCATCGAGAGCATCGACCTACGCCTGAGCAACGAATTGCACGATCACCGGGATCGGGCTGAAATGCTGCGCCAGTTGCTCGATTTGCTGACTAGCGACGGGTATTTGGTGCGCCAGGAAGGGGCTGTGCGCTTCCGTTCCGCACTCTTACGCCGCTACTGGCGGGAGGTGCAGCCATGACGGAACCGAGGCAGTTCTCCTATGGCGGCGTGCCCGTGTACAATCCGCAGTCCCTGAGCAAAACCGAGGCCCTTGCGCAATTCCATGTGCGGCAAGCCGCCTACCAGAGCCTGATCGACCTTCTCCGCGAGGACCGGCCTTCGCACGTTCTGATCATCGGCACGCGCGGCATGGGCAAAACCACTCTGTTGCAGCGCGTGCGCTACGGCGTGGAAGACGACGCCGAGTTGACTGGTGCTGGCCTTCCCCGAAGAGCAATATAACGTCAACCGCCTGCACCATTTTCTGCTCAACACCGTGGACGCGCTGGCCGACGCGATGGAACGCCTGAAGGACGACCGGATGCTGGCGTACGCCGAGAAATATGTCGAGGCGGTAGGCAAAGCTACCCCGGAAGAAATCGAAGAACAGGTGCCACCGTTCCTGGCACAGATCGGCCAGCAACTGCAAAAGAGCTTTCTGCTGCTGGTGGATAACGCGGACCGGCTTTTTGAGACCATCGAAGACCGGCAGCAGTGGCGGCTCCGCGAACTCCGGTCGGCGCGCCCCGACTTGACCCTGTTCGGAGCCACGACCCAGGCGAGCGATGGAATCTACGGGCCGGAACGCGCGTTTTTCGAATTCTTTAAGATACACCGCCTTGTGCCGTTAACACTCGCCGAAGTACGAGACCTGCTGCTTCGGCTGAGCGAATCCGTGGAAGAGAAAGAGGGTGAGAAGGGCACCGCAAAGAGGCGCGTCGAGGAATGGCTCGCTGCCGACGCGGCGCGCCTGCGTACCCTGGTGCAATTGACCGGAGGCAATCCGCGCACCACGGTGCTTCTCTTCCACCTGGTGCTGGACGGCTTGACGGGCGGCGCCCGCGAGTACCTGGAACAATTGCTCGATCAGGTCACGCCGACCTATAAGGGTCGCGGGGACGAATTGCCGGCCCAGGCGCAACAGGTGTTGGATGCCGTCTCCCTGCGATGGGACCCCGTGACCGCGATGGAAGTGGCGGAGGACACCGGGCTCGAAACCAGCGCCGTGTCTAGCCAGCTGACCCGACTTGCGCGTCAGGGGATCCTGGAGAAAGCCGATCCTGGCGATAGCAAGAAGGCCCTGTATCAGGTGGCGGAGCGCTTCTTCAATATTTGGTATCTCATGCGGGCCAGCCGGCGAGTACGCGCAAAGCTGCGCTGGTTTGTCGAGTTCCTGCGAGTATTCTTCGAGTCCGGCGAGCTGGAAGAAATGGCATGGGATCGGGTCGAGCGCTATCGAGGCACGTGGCGCGGGCACCCGGAGGAAATCGAGACCGCATTCGCTTACGTCCTGGCCTCGGGAGCACGACGTGACCGTGTCGAAGACTATCTTCGGCAGAAGTGCGCGGATAGCGAGGAGATGTGGCGGCCTTATCTGGACTTAATTGAGTGCTCGGTGGGCGATGGAAAGCTCGCTGGCGCGCCGGGGGAGGCAAAATCAAGGACTGGGGAGGACAGTGCAGTCAATACGGAGGCAGATCTGCGACAGGCGATCGAAGCTCAACCGGAAAACGGAGGACATTGGAGTAGGCTGGGACGTCTTCTCGCGCAGAAGCCGGAGCGCGCCGTAGAAGCGGAGGCAGCTTACCGGAAAGCAATCGATCTCGATCCGAAGCTTGCAGGCTGCTGGTATAACCTTGGCTACCTTCTCGCGAAGGCACCTGAACGAACTGCGGATGCCGAGGCGGCCTACCGCAAGGCGATCGAACTGGACCCGACGACTGCCGTCTACTGGAATTCCCTTGGTAGACTTCTCGCGGAAACACCCGAACGAATGACTGAGGCGGAGGCTGCCCACAGCAAGGCGATCGAGATAGAACCGGCCTCTGCCCGCTTCTGGCATTGCCTCGGCCATGTTCTAGCGGAGACACCCGAGCGAATTGCGGAGGCGGAGGCGGCCTACCGCAGGGCAATCGAGCTTGACCCGAAAGCCGCAACGCAGTGGGGTTGCTTCGGCGTCTTTTTGGCGTGTCGGGCTGGCAGGCCTGGGGACGCGGAAGTTGCCCTCCGCAGCTCAGTGCAGTTCGGGCCGGACGATTTCCGCGGTGTTCGGAACTTGGGCGTGCTGCTCTACTGCGAATTGGCCAAGCCCAAGGAAGCAGCGGGCTACCTGCGTCGAGCCCACCAACTCGATCCGAAGGACTCCGTCTCAGCGGCGATCCTAGCAGCTGCCCTACGAGAGGCGGAAACTGCACACGAACCACTCACGATCTCCATTGAGGCAACTCGCGGAACAGATTTCTGGAATGAGCTTCTTGACCTCTGCCAGAACTACCCACCCTTCGGAAAGATCCTCCTCGGCATTTGCGATCTCGTTCAGGAGCGTGATCCCTCTAACCACTTCGTCGCCCTGTACAGGGCTGTCGCGCTCGCGCAACTCGGCGACTTCCCTCGCGCCTCCGTGGCACTGGAAGACGCCCTGACCGGCGATCCGATTGACCTGCTTTCGATTGGGCAAAGGGCGCTAGAGACATTCCTGGCGGCGGCAGTCAAAAACGGGCGAGTGCGCGATTGTCTCCAAGCGATCGACAAGAAAGACTGGAAGGACGCCTGGCGCCCCATCTATGAGGCATTGCGAGCGGTCGAGGAAGATTCCGCCGAGTATCTAAAGCGCGTCGCCGTCGAAATCCGCGGTCCGGCGCTCGTGATTCTACATCCCGCCCCAGCTACCCCACTTGCCAGATCGAACCATCTGAATCACGCCAGCCGGTCCACCGCCTGAATCAGCGCGCGAATGTAGCCGTAGCAGAAAGCGAAGGATTGCAGCCCGCCGGGGTCGCCGGGCGCCGTGGGGACGTGGTCCGGCATCAGCAGGTAGGGGTACCCCACCTCTTTATAAACCTGGATAGCTTTGAGCAGATCGACGTCGCCGTCATCCGGGAAGGTCTCCACAAAATCGTCGCGATGGCCGCGGATGTTGCGGAAATGCACGTTGAAGATCTTCTTGCGTGAGCCGAAGTAGCGGATCACCTCGTAGATCTCCTTGCCCGGATCCTGGAGCATCTCCGCTACCGTGCCCTGGCAGAAGTTGAGCCCGTGATAAGGGCTCGCCTTGATGGTGATGAACTTCTTCAGGCCGTCCACCGTGCCCAGTACGCGCGTCACTCCCTGGTAGCCCTCGGGCGGCACACCGGGATCGTGCGGATGGCAGGCCATCCGAATCCTGTTCTCCGCCGCCACGGGGATGACGCGTTCCAGGAAGTAGGTAATGCGTTCCCAGAACATGTCCGGGGTCACCTTACCGGCGCGCGTCAGCGACGGGTTGGGGCGGCCTTCCTTGAGCTTCCAGGTGCTGTAACTGGCATCACCGCGCCCCGGAGAGCGCTCCGTGCGGAGCACTCCCAGGAGGCTCATGTTGTACTTGATGGACGGAATCCCGGCAGCGGCGCAGTTGCGGATCAGGGTCTGCATCGCCTCAATATCGCGGTCGCGTTCCGGGCT
>JAPKZC010000164.1:0-2143 GCA_026394025.1 Candidatus Solibacter sp. | reverse complement strand
TCGCGTTCCGGGCTCTCGGCCAGCATGATGGCGCCGTGCTTCTCGCGGTCGATGTGGCTGGAACCGAGGAACGGCGGCGCCAGGCAATCCACGCTGATGCCGCTCTTCTCCGCCAGATCGCGCATCGCCTTGAGTTCGTCCACGGTGGCATACAAGCGGCCATCGGCGATCTGGGGATAGCCACAAATGTTACGGATGCCGTAGCGGGCGAAGTACTTAAGGTGCGCCTCATTGGTGGGAGCGCTCTGGCACCCGAGTTTCATGAGAGCGGGCGGCCCAGCCGCGGACGCCCGTTCCGGCGCCAGGGTGCTGCCGAGCGCCACGGCCCCAGCGCCCGAAGAGGCAATAAATCTCCTACGGTTCATTGGTAGACAGTATATCGCCCGGCGCGAACGAAGTTGAATCCGCGGACCCGCAGTTTCGGCGAGGCGTTGGGCCGCCGGCCGCGGCGCTTCCGGCTGGATCCCAGGGCCAACCGCCGGAGCCCCCGCCCCGCCGATGCCGCCCCGTGGCGTATTGCTGGGATCGTTCTCAAAAAAGCCAGGTCCGCTCGGCGCCAACGGAGTCGCTTTCCAGCCTGCCCCAAGGTGGGCCAAATCGTAGTCTTCCGCGCGGTCCGCAGGCCTTGCGACACTGCCAGGGCATAAAACCGTCTATTACGAACTGGCGGTGGAATAGGTCACTTACTTTACGCGGATGGTGACAGACCTCGCCGTCGATTGTACGGTCAGCACCTTGGTCTTCGGGTCCCACTGCATCTTACCGCCGCTGATGGTTCGGGGCGTCCACTCGCCGAGTTTGAACCGCTCGCTGGAGGCGGCGTCGAACTTCTCGTATTGGATCGCCAGCGGACCATAACTGATGTTACGAAGCACCGATGACGTCCGCAAGAGGTGGTTCTGGTTCTCCGGCGCCAGTGCCGGAAGGCTGGCCATGGCGCGCAGGTAGTGGCGGACATAGTCGCCGTAGCCGTCGGTCAGCCAATTCCCCCCGCCGGCCCGCGGGTTGCCTGCGTTGGCGCGCCTGGTCGCCGGATAGATGTTCCTTCCGTCGTCGTCCACCATGTAAGTCGTCCAGTTCAGCCGCCGGATAGCCGCTTCCTGGCTGCTGCGATCGCCGGTCTTCTCGCCGTAGAGCAGTTCGACCGAGGCATGCCGCGACGTGTGGCTGTTGCCCGGCTGCTTGTAGACCGTCTGCTCGTTGATCACGATGGCGCCGAGGTCCTCCCACTCACGGTTGGAGAACATCGCATAGCTCCATTCCAAGATGCGCTTTGCCTTTTCCCGCCACTCGGGGTCCCACTTGGGATTCTCCAGGATGTACCAGGCCAGTGTATCGGCGTTGATCTCGGTATCGGACCACATACCGGTCGGCACGTCCTCGAAAAACGGCCCCCATTTGTGATTCTTTAGAGGATAGGCCTTGAGCCAGGCGGTCAGGATGTCCCTGGCTCGCGTGTAGGCCGCCCGATCGCCCTTCTGCATGGACAGCAGCTCGTCGAACAGGCGCAGCGCACCGGTCCAATTCGTGGTGTAGGAAGCCGGGATCTGGTGGTTCCGCTTCATGTCGACCTGGCCGGCCGGCGCCTCGAAGTACTCGATGACCACCTTGCTTAGTACCGTCTGCCCCGAGGCGGCTTGAACCCGATACGGCCAGGGAGAATTCTCGCTGTCACCCGGTTTGACCTGCTTCGCCAGGACGTCCGCGATATTCACGGCGGCGTCCAGGTAGCGCTGGTTGCCGGTCATCTTGTAGAGAACCACCAGCTCGGCGGCGAAGCTGGCGGATTTGTCTGGTTGTACAACCCCCTTGCCCGCCACCATGTCCCCGTCGTAGACCCCGGAGTGCTTCACGGTGTCGTAAGGATAGACCATGTTTGGCCAGGTGTCGGAAGGCTTGGTGAGACCGTGGTCGAGCCAATAGTCGGCCATGTAGATCATGTTCTGTTTGACGGCCTCGTCGCCGAGGTAGCCGTAGAGCAGGTTCCATGAAGAGAGCGCCATCGGGATCTGGTCGCCGCCGAGCCCGTTCTCGTGCCTGCCAGGACTCCAGATCATGTGCTGCATGTAATAAGGCAGGCCGTTCTCGCACTTCTCCATCTTGTGCCAGAAGCTCCAGATCCGCCGAACGACGTAGTCGTATG
>JAPKZC010000223.1:675-1813 GCA_026394025.1 Candidatus Solibacter sp. | reverse complement strand
GCCACCCCCGCATATTCTTTTACCAACGCCTTCACCGGGCTGAACGGCACGGCCGGCGATCCCAACGGGAACCCCGTGGCCTCCTTCCTGCTGGGGTATCCGAGTTTAGGCGTGATTCAGACTTACAGTAACACCGGCCAGATCGATTGGTGGCAGGGATACTACGTCAATGACACCTTCCAGGTCAGCCGCAAGTTGACCGTCAACGTTGGCGTGCGTTGGGAACTGCCGGGCGTCTGGGCCGTCCGTCACGACAGCGGAACCACTATGTTGCTCGGGGCACCCGATCCCCTGTCGAAAACCACCGGTCTGAACCTGGTCGGCCAGCAGGCTTTGCTCAATTCCTCTCTCTACCCGGACAGGCACATAATGAACAGGAACTTCCATCTGTTCTCGCCGCGCGCCGGTATCGCCTACCGTCTGAATGAGAAGACGGTGATTCGCGCTGGCTTCGGGCGCTCTATCCTGCCCCTCAGCATCCAGCTCGGTACGTCGGGTTCCTCATCTCCCGTCAACGTCGCGCTCACCACCATGAACAGTTCAGCCAACGGATTCACGCCGAACGATACCACCAGTAATCCCTTCCCCAATGGGATCCTGACGCCCATGGGACGCAATCCCCTGTATGTCAACAACATTGAGGGAAACAGCATGAATGGCGGCATTCCCGACGCGAAGTTCCCGGACTCCCTTCAGTGGAATTTCGCCATCGGCCGGCAACTGCCGGGCAATTCCAGCCTCGATGTTTCCTACAGCGGAAACAAGGGAACTCACCTCGCTGTCGGCAACATAAATCTCAATCAGCTGCCGAATCAGTACCTGTCGATGGGCGCCGCGCTGGTGAGCACGGTTCCCAACCCCTTCTTCGGCAAGCTCCCCGCGGGGGCGAACTCGACCCTCACGGGCCCGACGATCCGGGCCGGCCAGTTGCTGAGGCCCTTCCCGCAGTACATCAATGTGACGCTGGCCTCGCCATATGTAGGCAACGCCATCTACAACTCGCTACAGGCGAAGTACCAGAAACGCTTCAATGCCGGTGGCACGATTCTCGTTTCCTACGCCTGGTCCAAACTGATCGGCACCGCGGATGGGCTCTCCGGCTTCCTCGAATCGCAGGTCGGGGGCATCCAGGATTACA
>JAPKZC010000223.1:0-645 GCA_026394025.1 Candidatus Solibacter sp. | reverse complement strand
CAACAACCTGAGGAACGAACGTGCCGTGGTCAGCTTCGATGTGCCGCAGCATCTCGTGGTGAGCTACGTGTACGACCTGCCGTTTGGCAAAGGGAAGCCCTTCCTCGGCGGCCTCCACGGGGTGGCGGACAAGCTCATTTCGGGATGGGGCTTCAATGGCATCACCAGTCTCCAGTCGGGCTACCCGCTGCAGATCACGGCTCAGGGCAACAACCTGAGGCCCTGGAGCAGGGTCTGTCGCGGCTGGCAGCCGAACCCCTGTTGATCGGCATCGACCAGGAAGGCGGGCAGGTGGCCCGGCTGCGACCCGAACAGGGTTTTCCGCCCTCGATCTCGCAGCAGCAGCTCGGCGCCCTCGATGATCTGGAGGCCACCCGGCAGGCGGCGGAAACGACGGCGCAGACGCTGCGCGCGGCGGGCATCAACAACTTCGACATCTCGATGTCCAAGAAGACGGCCATCACGGAGACGATGAAACTGGAGTTCCGCGCCGAGTGCTTCAACGCCGCCAACCGTACGCAGTTCGGCAACCCAAACACGGCTCTGAACCCGTCGCTGCTCGGCACGCCGGCCAACGTGTTCGGTAAGGTTACGACGGCGCTCAACCAGCCCCGCCTCTTCCAGCTCGCTCTTCGCCTGACCTTT
>JAPKZC010000801.1 GCA_026394025.1 Candidatus Solibacter sp. | reverse complement strand
CGGTCGTGCGGCACGCGGAAGCGTAGCGCAAAGGGCTCGCCGGCCGCGGCGCGGCGGTCGCTCTCCTGGCGCGAAAGCTCGCGCATTCCGGCATTGAACAGCCAAGTCCCGTCGGCGCCGGATTTCTCGCTATCGCCACCCTGGGAGAGGGTGAAATCGCGGTAGGCCAAGTCCTTTTCAAAGATAGCCTGCGCCACATCGCGATGCAGGGCGAGGCGGTCCGACTGCCTGTACTCCTCGTCCCAGCCGAGGTCCAGCCAGCGAAGGCCCTCGAAGATTGAGGTCAGCGACGCGTCGGTGTTGCGGCCCGCGTCGGTATCGTCGATCGGGCATACAACCAGTTGAAGATGTAGGTGCGCGCGCTCCCGATGTGCAGAAATCCCGTGGGAGAAGGCGCAAAACGAACTCTAGGCATGGAAATGCCAGTATAACAACGCGACACCTGAGACCGCGTGGAGCGGGACAGCCAAGCCGCCGTCCGAATCGCAATCGCCGGCTGTGAGGCGGCCTCCTACGGCAATCCTCCGGCTAGCAGCCAGTGGAGTTTCCAGCCCGGCATCCGGCTCCGCACCCGTCATCTCCGTCGAGTAGCCGTATCGGCTTGGCGGAGCTGAGACCCGCCATCCCCGGCAGTTTGTCCGCGCGCCGCGATTGCGGGCTGCCTCGGTTATGATAGCTATGATCAGGCTGGGTGCGTTATGGATGTGGATTGGGTGCACCGAGTTTGCATGGCCCTGCCCCACACTACCGAATCGGTGCAGTGGGGCGCGAACCTGGTCTTTAAGATCGGCGGCAAAATCTACGCCATGGCGGAACTGGAGGCCACCGATCACTGGCTGTCCTTCAAATGCTCGCCCGAGGATTTCGCCGAACTCTGCGAGCGCGAAGGCATCATTCCCGCACCGTATCTGGCGCGCGCCCAGTGGTTAACGCTGGAGACCGAAGACACCATCACAAGGCCCGAGTTGAAACGCCTCCTGCGGCAAGCCTACGACCTGGTCTTCGCCACGCTTCCCAAGAAGACGCAAGCCGCGTTGAAGTAGAGAGGATCTTGTCAGTTCGTCCTGGCGCGCCGGCGCCGTGCCGCGTAGACCGTCCTGCCGATTGCGATCATCGCCATCACCAGTGCCGCCTCCACCGCGTAGCGAACCACATCCCCCGGGTGCCATGTACGCACCACGAAGGGGTCGGTGAGAATCATCTCGCCGCCCACCTTCCCCAGAATGCCCGCGCCCAGATAGATTAACGCCGGGAAACGATCCATCAATTTGGAAAGCAAATTACTAGAGAGCACGACAAAGGGAATGCTCACCGCGAGGCCGAACGCGATCAGCCAGAAGTTGCCCTTGGACGCACCCGCGATGGCCAGCACGTTGTCCGTCGACATGGTGAGATCGGCCACCACGATGTACCAGATCGCCTGCCAGAAGCGCTTCGGCGCAAACGCCGCATCGGGCGGCGTGCTGGCGTCCGTCAGCACCTTGACGGCGATCCACAGAATCAGCAGCCCGCCCGCGATTTGCAGATACTCGGCGGTCAGCAGGCGCGCCGCTACCGCTGTCAGTGCCACGCGCAACACCACCGCGCCGCTGGCTCCGCCGATGATGCTGATGCGCCTTTCGCGTTGCGGCAGGGAGCGCACCGCCAGCGCGATCACCAGCGCATTATCCCCCGCCAGCAGTAGATCGATCAGAACAATCGAGAGCCCGCTCAGGAGGAAATGCATGCCGGTCCCGTCCACGCTGTGGCACGCCGGAAGTAGGCTTGCGCGGTGCGGACGTCCCTGAGAATTTGCTCGCGCAGCGCCTCCGGACTATCGAACTTGCGCTCCTCGCGGACGCGCCAGAGAAACTCCACGCGGACGCGCTCCGGCGTCTCGCCCGCCAACGCGTCCAGCAGGAAAGTCTCGATCGAGAGTTCGCCGCTCGCGCCGAAGGTGGGGCGGTAACCGATATTGGTGACGGAATTCCACTCGCGGCCGTTCAAGCAGTCCCGCGTCCGGGTAATGTAGACGCCGTTCGCAGGCATCACTTCCGCCCGCGTCGCCAGATTCAGCGTCGGCACCGTCTGCCGGGAGCCCACGCCGCGCCCGCTCACCACCTCGCCCTCCAGGCCGTACGTGTGTTGCAGCAGGCGCGCCGCCAGCGACACCTTTCCCGCGCGGATCAATTCGCGGATACCG
>JAPKZC010000836.1:9562-14035 GCA_026394025.1 Candidatus Solibacter sp. | reverse complement strand
TCCGGTGAGCGGCGAGTCCTGTTGAAGGAAATCGCGGCCCCCCTTGTCGGCGCCCCGTCCTGTTGACGGGTTGGACCGGCCCTGAGAAACGGACGTACGACGTTGGTCCCGAAAACCAACGTGACCAACGTCCTGCCGTCTTTAGAGGGCCGGTTAATTAACGGCCGAGCCGCTTTCAACCGCCTCACGATCCGCTGCCACTGGAGTTCGCGCAGTTCCTTGTCGCGCAGTCCGCAGTTGAGGTCCATCACGAGGGCGAAGTACACGTTCTTGCTCGCCAGTTTCGCTGCTTCCGCCAGCATGCACGCTTTAAGTCGGCGGTGCAGGCGCGTCCCGGCGGTGTCGCGCGGCAAAAAACTTACGGGCAGAGAGGAAAGCGAGGCGCCACCTCTCTGCCCGCGGACTACAGGTTTAAGTAACTGCCCTACCGCATCGCGTAGCTGCTGAGCACCTTCATGTAATTGGCACGCTCGAAGGCGCCGGGCTGCGGGACGGCGTTGCGGCTCATGCTGCCTTGCATCTGCTTGATGGAATCGTACTCGTGCTCGCCCATCCACACCAGCAACTCGGTGGCGATGGTATCGAGGAAGGTGATGCCGCGTTTAAGAAGCGCGGATGTCATCATGGCGACTTTGGCGCCGGCCATCATGGACTTCACGACATCGGTGGCAGAGTGCACGCCGCCGGTGAGAGCGAGATCCGCTTGGATGTTGCCATAGATCACGGCGATCCAGTGGAGGCGGAGCAGTAACTCGTGGGAATTGCTGAGGATCAGGTTGGGGACCACCTCCAGGGCTTCGAGGTCGTAATCCGGCTGATAGAAGCGGTTGAAGAGCACCAGGCCATCGGCGCCGGCGCCATCCAACCGTTTGGCCATGTTGGCCATGGAGCTGAAATAGGGCCCGAGTTTCACGGACACCGGGATGGTGACCTCGTTCTTGACGGCATGGATCAGGTCGATGTACTTCTGCTCCACCTGCTCGCCGGAGACGTTGGGGTCCACCGGGATGTGGTAGATGTTCAATTCCAGCGCATCGGCCCCGGCCTGCTGCATCTCTTTTGCGTAGCCCACCCAGCCTCCCGTTGTGGTGCCATTGAGGCTGGCAATGATCGGAATCTGCACCGCCTGTTTGCACTTGGCGATGTGCTTGAGGTAAGCTTCCGGCCCCATCACTTTGAAAAGCAGATCCGGGAAATTGCTGGTGGACTCGGCCGAGACGTCGGAACTCTCGGTCATGAAGCGGTCGAGTTCCTCGTTGTCGATGTCGATCTGCTCCTCAAAGAGCGAATGCAGCACGATGGCGGATGCGCCGGCATCTTCCAGGCGGCGGATGTTGCCCACCTCCCGGCACATCGGCGAGGAAGAGGCCACCAGCGGGTTCTTGAGTTTCAACCCCAGGTACGTCGTGGAAAGGTCGATGGTCTTGGTCAGGTCGATCATTTCTTCACCTCCTCAACGGCCGCACCGGCCTGGTGCGACATGTAGTCGTAGAGCTTCCACTTGGCGGAAACATCTTCCTCGGCCAGTTTGAAAAGCTCCTGCGCGTGTTCGGGATTGCTCTTGACCAGCATGGTGTAGCGGGTCTCGTTGTAGATGTAGTCCTTAAGGCCGATACTGGCTGGGCGCGAATCGAGCTGGAATGGGTTCTTCCCCTGCGCGACCAGGTCGGGGTTATAGCGGAAGAGCGGCCAGTAGCCGGAGTTGACGGCGGCCTTCTGCTGATCCATGCCGTGGGCCATATCGTACCCGTGGGCAATACAGTGACTGTAGGCGATGATCAGCGACGGCCCATCGTACGCTTCTGCTTCGGTGATGGCCTTGACGGTGTGCATGTCGCCGGCGCCCATGGCGATTTTGGCCACATAGACGCTGCCGTAGCTCATGGCCATCAGGGCGAGATCCTTCTTGCCTGCCGGCTTGCCGGCGGCGGCGAACTTGGCGACCGCGCCGCGCGGCGTGGATTTGGAGGCCTGGCCTCCGGTGTTGGAGTAGACCTCGGTATCGAGGACGAGGACGTTGACGTTGCGCCCGGTGGAGAGCACGTGATCGAGGCCGCCATAGCCGATGTCATATGCCCAGCCATCGCCGCCCACGATCCAGATACTCTTCTTGACCAGGGAATCGGCCACGCTGATCAGGTCGCGCGCTTCCAAGGTATCAATGCCGGCGAGTTTCGCCCTGAGTTCGGCGATGCGTGCGCGCTGCGCGAAGATGCCCTGCTCGGATTTCTGATCGGCATTCAGGATGGCCTGCGCCAACTCCTCACCGATTTGGAAACCGAGACGCCAGACCAGTTCGCGAGCGTACTCGTTCTGCTTGTCGACGGCCAGGCGCTGGCCCAGGCCGAATTCGGCGTTATCTTCGAAGAGCGAGTTGGACCAGGAAGGTCCGCGGCCTTCTTCGTTGCTGCAATACGGCGTGGTCGGCAGGTTGCCACCGTAGATGGAAGTGCAACCGGTGGCGTTGGCGATCATCACACGGTCGCCGAAGAGTTGCGTGACCAGTTTGATGTAGGGAGTCTCGCCACAGCCGGAGCAGGCGCCGGAGAACTCAAACAACGGCCGGAGCAGTTGAATGTCCTTGACCTGGGTGGGGGAGAGCAGCTTGCGATCGGTTTCCGGAAGGCTGAGGAAGAAATCCCAATTGGCGGCTTCGCTTTCGCGCAGCGGCGGTTGCGGCACCATGTTGAGGGCGCGGTGTTTGACCTCGCTCTTGCTCTTCGCCGGACAGACTTCGACGCAGAGGGTGCAGCCGGTGCAATCCTCGGGGGCCACCTGAAGGGTGTACTTGCGGTCCTTCATGTCTTTCCAGCGCGCGGGTACGGCTTTGAAGGTGGCTGGGGCATTGCCCAGGTAGCTATCGTCGTAGACCTTGGCGCGGATCACGCTATGCGGGCAGACCAGCACGCACTTGCCGCACTGTATGCAGAGGACCTCATCCCAGACGGGGATTTCGAGGGCGATATTGCGTTTCTCCCATTGCGCGGTGGCGGAGGGGAAGGTGCCGTCGATGGGCATGGCGCTGACCGGCAGATCGTCGCCGTTGCCGGCGATGATCTGGGCGAGCACGTCACGCACGAAGGCCGGGGCGGCCGCCGGCACGGGGGGCCGCATGTCGAACAGGGAGGAGACCTTGTCTGGAACCTTGACTTCCTGGAGGTGGCTGAGCGATGCATCCACCGCCGCATAATTCTTCTGCACCACGGTGTCGCCGCGCTTGCCGTAGGTCTTCTGGATGGCGTACTTGATGGCCGCGATGGCCTCCTCGCGGGGCAGGACGCCAGAGATGGCGAAGAAGCAGGTCTGCATGATGGTGTTGATGCGTCCGCCCATGCCGGTGACTTTGGCCACGTCGTCCCCGTTAATGACGTAGAACCTGAGCTTCTTGGAGATGATTTGCTGCTGCACCATGCGCGGCAACTGGTCCCAAACGTGATCGGCGTCGAAGGGGCTGTTGAGCAGGAAGGTGGCGCCGGGTTCGGCGAGCTTCAGCATATCGATACGTTCCAGGAAGGAGAACTGGTGGCAGGCCACGAAATTCGCCTTGGTGATGAGGTAACTGGAACGGATGGGTTTGGGCCCGAAGCGCAGGTGGGAAGTGGTGATCGCGCCGGATTTCTTGGAATCGTAAACGAAGTAGCCTTGGGCGAAGTTCTCGGTCTCTTCGCCGATGATCTTGATGGAGTTCTTGTTGGCGCCGACTGTGCCATCCGCGCCCAGTCCGTAGAACAGTGCGCGCACGGTTCCGGGGGCCTCTGTAGAGAACTCGGGATCGTAGTCCAGGCTGGTGTGGGTGACGTCGTCGTTAATACCGATGGTGAAGTGGTTCTTGGGGTGGACCTTATTGAGCTCGTCGTAGACGCCCTTGACCATGGCGGGGGTAAATTCCTTGGAGGAAAGTCCGTAACGCCCGCCGATCACTTTCCTGGAGACGCCCATTTCCGCGAACGCGGTGATGACATCGCAATAGAGCGGCTCGCCGATGGCGCCGGATTCCTTGGTGCGGTCGAGGACGGCGACGGATTTGACGCTCTCGGGGATGGCGGCGACCAAGGCTTCGACGGAGAAGGGCCGGAACAGGCGGACTTTGAGGAGACCGACTTTTTCGCCGGCGGCTAGCATCGCTTCCACGGTCTCGTGGGCCACTTCGGCGCCGGAGCCCATCATGATGATGAGGCGCTCGGCATCGGGCGCGCCGAAGTAATCGAAGAGGTGGTACTGGCGCCCGGCGACCTGCGCGAACTTGTCCATCGCGTTCTGCACGATCGTGGGAGCGGCCAGGTAGTACGGGTTGCAGGCTTCGCGCGCCTGGAAGTAGACGTCCGGATTCTGCGCCGTGCCGCGGATGAAGGGGCGGTCGGGCGAGAGGGCGCGGGAACGGTGGGCGAAGACCAGATTCTCATCGATCATGGCGCGGATATCATCGGCCGAAAGCTGCTCGAATTTGGCGACTTCATGAGAGGTGCGGAAGCC
>JAPKZC010000836.1:2669-9530 GCA_026394025.1 Candidatus Solibacter sp. | reverse complement strand
TTCCAAGCTGGCGGCCTGGGCGATGAGGGCCATATCCATGACTTCCTGCACCGAATTGGAGGAGAGCATGCCGAAGCCCGTGGAGCGCGCGCTCATCACGTCGCTGTGGTCTCCGAAGATGGACAGGGCCTGGATGGCGAGCGAGCGGGCGGCGATGTGAAACACCGTGGGGGTGAGTTCGCCCGCGATCTTGTACATGTTGGGGATCATCAGCAGAAGCCCCTGCGCCGCCGTGAAAGTGGTGCAGAGCGAACCCGCCTGCAAAGCTCCGTGGCAGGCACCAGCGGCGCCGCCCTCGCTTTGCATCTCGATGACCGTCGGCACGGTACCCCAGATGTTGGTTTTCTGTTCGGCCGACCACTGGTCGGCCCATTCGCCCATGTTGGACGAAGGAGTAATTGGATAAATGGCAATGACTTCGTTCGATTGATGCGCTACGTATGCAGCCGCCTCGTTACCGTCGATGGTGACCTTCGGCCGAGTGGTGGTGGTGGATGAGTTGCTCAACTCTCCCCTCCTTATGAGTATGGGATTCACGTCCTTAAACCATATTATAAGACCGTTATGTCGCAAAAATCTACAGGTTTTTAGGTCTTAAATTGCGTGATATGCAAGTTGTTGGATTTATGGGGCAATCGGCATGCTCGGGGTACGGCGCGGAGTTCTGGTGGCGGATTTGGTGGCGAGTGGATTCGGGAGCGTGCCGCCGCGTTCGGGGAACGGCTTCGCCGTTAACCTGGGCAATGAGGTCGAAGTTTTCGTAAGCCCGCTTGTTTCCCTGCGGCCCGAGCTGCGCACCTATGCCGGGAATTCGCGCGGCGCGGTGGAGTCGCCGTTCGGCGACATCCGCGTCTCCATGGGCGTGGGAGACCACTGGCAGGCGGCCGCGGCGCGCGGCGAACCGGCTACACTTGGGCGATGGTCAAGCGCAAAGAAGCGGTGCGGCGCGGGTTGCGGTTCATCTATCGGAACGCACAGGAGGGGGACAACTTCGAGGATTGGGGCGGCGACTATTTGTGGTGTTTCCACTGCATCGCGTCGACCTCTGCCGACGCTGAGTTGCGCGCTCTGGCGCGGGAAATGGGCGCGACCCTGGCGCTGAAATGGCGGCGCGAACAGGAGGCGCTGCCGGAACTGGCTGACGCCGACGAGGTTGGATATTACATGTCGATGATCGACGTGTCCAGCCGGCTGGGAATCGACAACCACCAACTCCGCGAGCATGTGCGGCAAGGGAGCCGTCGCTTCACGGCGCGGGACTACCTGGGTTTCGATCCGGTTCACGAAGCGCCGCAATCGCTCGCGCGGTCACGCTATGACATCTGGTGCGATGCGCTGGTTTTGACCTACACGGGGGATGGGTGCGGCATCCCGATGGGCGCGGCATACGTCGATGTGCTGCGCTGGCTGCCGAAAATGCGGCCATATGGCGGACCGGAGGGCCGGGTCAACGCGGAATTCCGGGACATTGTCTTTGCCATCACTCACCTCGTCTACACGCTGAACGATTACAACCGATACCGGCTGCCGCCCGAATTGCTGCCGCGGGAGTTCGAGTTTCTGCGCGAGCACCTGAAGGTGCCGGTGGCGGCGGGCGACGCGGAGTTGCTGGGTGAATTCGTGGATTGCCTGCGGGCGTTCGGTTTGCCGGACAGCGATCCGGCGGTCCGCTCGGGAGTGGAGTACCTGCTGGCCAGCCAGAACCCGGACGGCAGTTGGGGGGATGTCCACGAACCCGATGTGCACACGCGGTATCACACGGCGTGGACGGCGATTGACGGGCTGCGGGACTACACGTGGAGCGCGCGGACGGAGTGGCCGGCGGGGGTGCTGGAGGTGCTGCTGGGGGCAGCCTAATCGTCGAGGTCCGATGACTGACCCACCTTCAGCACGCTGAGGAACGCTTCCTGGGGGATCTCCACGCGGCCGACGCGCTTCATGCGCTTCTTGCCTTCCTTCTGCTTTTCGAGAAGTTTGCGCTTGCGGCTGATATCGCCGCCGTAGCACTTGGCGATGACGTTCTTGCGCATCGCCGAAATGGTTTCGCGCGCCACGATCTTGTTGCCGATGGCCGCCTGAAGCGCTACCTCGAACATCTGTTTGGGGATCAACTTGCGCAGGCGATGGATCAGGTCTTTGCCACGCTCGAAGGCGAATTCCTTGTGGACGATGATGCAGAGCGCATCCACCGCCTCACCGGCCACCAACACATCCAGCCTCACCATGGGAGAGACGCGGTAGCCGGATAGGTGGTAGTCCAGGGAGGCGTAGCCGCGCGATACGGATTTCAGGCGGTCGTAGAAATCCAGCACGATTTCGTTGAGCGGCAGTTCATAGACCAGCATGACGCGGCCGCCGCCAATGTGCTCGAACTTCTTCTGGTTGCCGCGCTTGTCTTCCAGCAGTTTCAGGATGCCGCCCAGGTATTCTTCCTGGGTGAGCACGGTGGCGTCGATGATGGGCTCTTCGATCTGCTTGATCTCGCTGGGGTCGGGGAACTTGGTGGGGTTATCAACCTCAATGATCTCGCCGGAGTTGGCGGTGATGCGATAGCGGACGCCCGGCGCGGTGGTGATTAGGTCGATGTTGAACTCGCGCTCCAGACGCTCCTGCACGATCTCCAGGTGCAGCAGGCCGAGGAATCCGCAGCGGAAGCCGAAGCCCAGCGCCACCGAGTTTTCGGGCTCGAAATTGAAGGCGCTATCGTTGAGGCGGAGCTTTTCGAGGGCGTCGCGCAACAGGCCGTGTTCGTGGGATTCGATGGGGTAGAGCCCGGCGAACACCATGGGCTTAATCACCTCGAAGCCGGGGAGAGGCTCGGCGGCGGGTCGATCGTGCTCGGTGATGGTGTCGCCGATCTTGGCGTCGCTGACGGTTTTGATATTGGCGAAGAGGAAGCCGACCTCGCCCGCCTGTAGTTCGTCGCAAGGTGTGGCCTTGGGCGCCTGGTAGCCGAGCCCCTCTACTTCGAAGACCTGCCCGTTGGCCATCAGGCGGATTTTCTGGCCGAGGCGGATGCGACCGTCGAGGATGCGCATCAGGATGATGACGCCGCGGTAGCTATCGAACCAGGAATCGAAGATCAGGGCGCGCAGCGGCAGGTCGGGCGACCCCTTGGGTTGCGGCACCAGATGGACGATGGCTTCGAGGATTTCGTGGATGCCGACGCCTTGCTTGGCGCTGCACAGCACGGCGTCGCGGGCGTCCAGCCCGATGATGGTTTCAATCTGCTCGCGGATGCGTTCGGGTTCGGCGGCGGGAAGATCGATCTTGTTGATGACCGGGATGATTTCCAGGTTGTGATGCAGCGCGAGGTAGGTGTTGGCGAGGGTCTGCGCTTCCACGCCCTGGGAGGCGTCCACCACCAGCAGGGCGCCTTCGCAGGCTTGCAGGCTGCGCGAAACTTCGTAGGAGAAATCGACGTGGCCGGGGGTATCGATCAGGTTGAGCTGGTAGAGCACGCCGTCATCGGCGCGGTAGTTGAGGCGGACGGCGTGGGCTTTAATGGTGATGCCGCGCTCGCGTTCCAGGTCCATGGAATCGAGGACCTGCTCCATCATTTCGCGCTGCGAGAGGGCGCCGGTGACCTCGAGCAATCGATCTGCCAGGGTGCTCTTGCCGTGGTCAATGTGCGCAATGATAGAGAAATTCCGAATGAATTGGCGATCCATGTAGTAGGGGGCTGGCCTGAATTTCAATTATCCCACAAGGGCGCGCCCGTTCTGGCGGAGTGCACGCGCATAATGTAAGGGCGGGAGGATTCGAGAATCATGAGAGGACTGATACTGTTGCTGGCCGGCGTGACCGGCCTGTTCGCTCAGGGCGAGAAGATTCGGGTGATTGCTTTCGGCGCGCATCCCGACGACTGCGATATCCGGGCGTCGGGCACTGCAGCGCTCTTCGCCGCCGCGGGCCACGCGGTGAAGTTCGTGGCCGTCACCAATGGCGACGCCGGGCATCAGACCCTGCACGGCGCGCCTCTCGCCCAACGTAGGCTTGGCGAGGCCAGGGAATCGGCGCGGCGTCTCGGTATCGAATATGAAGTGCTCAACAATCACGACGGGGAGTTGCTGCCGACGCTTGAGGTGCGCAAAGAGGTGATCCGGCAGATCCGCCGCTGGAATGCGGACATTGTGCTGGCGCCGCGTCCCAACGACTATCACCCCGACCACCGCTACACCGGCGTATTGGTGCAGGATGCGGCTTACATGGTGGTGGTTCCGCACATGCTGCCGGAAGCGCCGGCGCTGCGCAAGAACCCCGTCTTTCTCTACTATGAAGACGGCTTCCAACGTCCCAATCCGTTTCGGCCGGATATCGCGGTGGCAATCGACGACGTGGTTGACAAGAAGATCGACGCGCTGGATTCCCACGTGTCGCAGTTCTACGAATGGCTGCCGTGGGTAGCGGGCACCTTGGCTGACGTCCCGAAGGACCCGGCAGAGCGGAAGGCGTGGCTCAAGCGCTCCCGAACCCGCGCCCCCGGCCCCGCCGTTCGGGCGTCGCTGGTGAAGTGGTACGGCGCGGAAAAGGGAAATGCCGCCAGGTATTACGAGGCCTTCGAAATCTGTGAATATGGCACGCAACCCAACGAGGCGCGCGTGCGACAGTTGTTCCCTATGCTGCGCTGATTGCGCGATGCCGAAAAGCAGCGCGGAAGCGCGGTGCTACACTGATTCTGAATGTCTTACAGCCACATCCTCTTCCAGGTGGAAGAGACCGGCATCGCTTTGCTCACCGTCAATCGTCCGGAGAAGCTCAACGCTCTCTCGGGCGCGGTGATCGGGGAACTGGCCGACGCCTTCGGGCGGGTGGCGAGCGACGCGGCAATCCGCGCGGCAATCCTGACCGGTGCGGGAGAGAAGGCGTTCGTGGCGGGCGCCGATATCCGCGAACTGGCGGAGTTGTCGCCCTACGACGCGCGCGCGTCCGCGCTACGCGGGCAGGCGGTGTTCCGTCAACTGGAGACTTGCGGCAAGCCGTCAGTGGCAGCGGTCAACGGGTTTGCACTGGGAGGCGGGCTGGAACTGGCGATGGCGTGCACGGTTCGGTTCGCCAGCGAAAACGCCAAGCTGGGGCAGCCGGAAGTGAAGCTCGGGTTGATTCCGGGATATGGCGGTACGCAGCGCTTGCCGCGCCTGGTGGGGCGCGGGCGCGCTTTGGAACTGCTGCTGGCGGGCGAACCGATTGCGGCGGCGGAAGCGTACCGCATCGGGCTGGTGAATGCCGTGGTACCGCAGGCGGAGTTGCTGGATTATTGCCGCGGCTGGCTGGGTAAGGTGCTGGCCAACGGTCCGCTGGCGCTCGGGTTGGTGATGGACGCGGTGGACACGGGCCTCGCCTGCGGCCTCGAAGAAGGACTGCGGTTTGAGGCCGCGGCATTCGGCGTCAGCGCAGCGACGGAAGATTGCAGGGAAGGTACGCGCGCGTTTCTGGAGAAGCGGCGCGCGGTGTTTACAGGGAAGTGAGATATGTCGAAGGTATTTGAAGGCCAATTATCCGCGGCAGGACTGCGCTTTGCGATTGTCGTGAGCCGGTTCAACAGCTTTATCACGGAGCGCCTGTTGGGCGGCGCGATGGATGCGCTGACGCGCGCCGGCGGGAGCTTGGATTTGATCGATGTCATCAAGGTTCCGGGCTCGTGGGAAGTCCCGATGATCGCCGGCGAAGTGGCGCGGCAGCACCGCTACGACGCGGTGAGCTGCCTGAGCGCCGTGATCCGCGGCGACACGCCGCACTTCGATTACGTGGCAGCGGAAGCCGCCAAGGGGATTGCTCAGGTTGCGTCGGAAACCGGGGTGCCGGTGGCGTTCGGGGTGCTCACCACTAACACGCTGGAGCAGGCGATCGACCGCGCCGGCGCCAAGGGTGGCAACAAGGGTTTCGATGCGGCGATGACCGCCATCGAAATGGCCAATCTGCTGCGCACATTGCGGCAGGCCACTTAGATGGCTTCCCGCCGTCGAGCCCGCCAGCGCGCGCTGCAGATCCTCTTCATCTGGGATGCCCGCAAGCAGCCTGTGGAAGACGCGATCAGCGCCTATTACGACGCCCTCTACTCCGAGGAGAAGCTGGAACGCGACCCGTTCGTGGCGGACCTGGTGCGCGGCACCGTCGAGTATCTGGCCGAAATCGACGGCCGCATCACGCGGCATGCCGAGCACTGGCGCATGGAGCGCATGCCGGCCGTGGACCGCAATATCCTGCGCCTGGCGGTCTACGAAATGACGCGCGGCGGCACGCCCGCGCCGGTGACCATCGACGAGGCGCTCGAGTTGGCCCGCAAGTTCTCGGGCGAGGAATCGGTGCAGTTCGTCAACGGTGTTCTGGACGCGGTCCGTCGTGAAATGACGTAACCACGTGACGTAGCCAGATGGCTTGTTGGCGCGTCTTACCGAACAGGTAGGTTATACTTCGCTTAAGAGGATGGATTCCGCATGGCCCGAAGAAGGCGCTCGCTGTTTGTTTTGCCGGTGATCGTGTTTGCCTGCTCGATCGTGGGCGGCTTTTATGGGTCGAAGTTGGAGGTGGCTTCCGCCGCCACGCCGTCGGAAGACCTGGACAACGACGTGCGGAATTTCAGCAAGGCGCTTTCTCTTGTGGAAGAGAACTTTGCCGTCAAAGTAGGCCCCGACAAAACGGTTTACAAGGGCGCGATTCCGGGCATGCTGCGCACCCTGGATCCGCACTCCAATTTCTTCGATGCGCGCGAATACCAGTTGATGCGCGAAGAGCAGAAGGGGCACTACTACGGCGTCGGTATGCAGGTCAGCCCGCAGCCCAACGGCAAGACGGCGGTCAAGGCGCCATTCCCCGGTTCGCCGGCTTACAGGGTCGGGATTCGCCCGGGCGACATCCTGG
>JAPKZC010000836.1:0-2639 GCA_026394025.1 Candidatus Solibacter sp. | reverse complement strand
TCCTGGTCTCGGTGAACGACAAGTCCACCGAGGGCCTGACTACCACCGAAATCGCGGACCTGTTAAAGGGGCCGCGCGGCACGCCGGTGAAGATCGTGATTTCGCGCGAGGGTGCGCCGGACTACATGACATTCACCGTGATCCGTGACGAAATCAGCCGCAAGAGCGTGCAGGATGCCTTCTGGATCAAGCCGGGGTACGCTTATCTTAAGATTCTGACATTCGGCGAAACCACCAACCGGGAAATGGAAGACAACCTGAAGCGGTTGGGCGAGAACGGCATCAAGGGGCTGGTGTTGGACCTGCGCGAGAACCCCGGCGGCCTGCTCAACCAGGGTGTCGCGGTGGCCGACCACTTCCTGCCGCGAAACTCGCTGATTGTGTCGCATCGCGGGCGTTCCGCTCCTGAAAAGGCCTACGTGGCGGAGCACGGCAGCCGCGGCCGCGAATATCCCATGGTGGTGCTGGTAAACCGCTATTCGGCGTCGGCGGCGGAGATTGTCTCGGGCGCGTTGCAGGATCATGATCGCGCGCTGATCCTGGGCGAGACCACGTTCGGCAAGGGCCTGGTGCAGACGGTTTATCCGCTGAGCGACAACACCGCCCTGGCGTTGACTTGGGCCCATTTCTACACGCCGAGCGGACGCTTGATCCAGCGCGATTACTCCAAGAAGAGCTTCTACGATTACTACTTCCGCCGCGATGAGAATGAGCGCAATCCGGTGGATGTGAAGATGACCGAGGGCGGGCGCACGGTGTATGGCGGCGGCGGTATCAGACCGGACGAGAAATACGAGACTGCCAAGTTGGATCGCTTCCAGGTGGAACTGTTTCGCAGCGGGTTGTTCAACTTTACCCGGTCCTACTTCGGGATCCACCCGGCCAGTCTGCCCAAGGGCTGGATGCCCGACGACCAGTTGATGACCGAACTGAAGAGCTACCTGAACAGCCACGGCACGGTGTTCACGGAAACCCAGTTCGTCCAGCACCGCGACTGGATCAAGCGCTACCTGGCCAAGGAAATGTACACCACTGCATTCAACGTGGATGAGAGCGATGCCATGTTCGCGCGCACGGACCCTGAAGTGGAGAAGGCCGTCGAGATAATGCCGAAGGCTTTCGCGCTGCTGGAAAGCGCCAAGAAAATCATCGCGCAGCGCGCGAATGCGCAGCGCTAATACTACTTGGGGCAGCCGGGAAACCATGAAGAAACTGATACTCTCCGCAATCTTCGCCGGGTTGGTGGGTGCGTCGTTCGCCGCCCCGCAGGACGCCCCGACGCGTCCCAAAATCCTGGGGGTGGCCCACATCGCCATCTCCGTCCATGACATCGAGAAATCGCGGGCCTTCTACAAGGATTTCCTCGGCTACGGCGAGCCGTTCAAACTCGACAATCCGGACGGCAGCCTCTCGCTCACCTTCATCAAGGTGAACGACCGGCAGTACATCGAACTCTTCCCCGAAAAGGCTCCCAATACCGACCGTTTACTCCACATCTCCATCGAAGTGGCAGACGCGGAAGCCATGCGCGCATACCTTCGATCGAAGGGCGTCAAGGTCCCCGATAAGGTCGGCAAGGGGCGTATCAAGAACTCCAACTTCATGATTACGGACCCAGACGGTCACTTGGTCGAAGTAGTCCAGTACGACCCCGACAGTTTCACCATACGCGAAAAGGGCAGGTTCATGGATGGTCCCCGAATCTCCACGCGGATGCCCCACCTGGGCATCATCGTCGGCGCTCTCGGCCCCGCCATGAAATTCTACGGTGACATCCTCGGCTTCCAGGAGATTTGGCGGGGCAGCAAGAACGGCAAGGTGCTCGACTGGGTGAACATGAAGGTTCCGGACGGCAATGACTATCTGGAGTTCATGCTGTACGATCAAATGCCCAACCTCACCGCGCTCGGCACGCTGCACCACATCTGCTTTGAAGTCCATGACATCGAGAAGGCCACCGCCGACCTCAAGCAGCGCCCCGCGGCCAAGAACTATACCCGCCCCATGGAGATCAAAACCGGCATCAATCGCAAACGCCAGATGAATCTCTTCGATCCCGACGGCACGCGCAGCGAACTGATGGAGCCGAAGACGGTGGATGGCGTTCCCACTCCGCCCTCGGCCGCCGCGCCACCGCGCTAGTGGTCTGACCGCCTGACATTGTGCCGTTGAGGGAAGCTCGCGCGTTCACGGTCGTGCTCTGAACGAAGCTGCGAGCGTCATGCAAGCGGCAACTTGAGACGCCCGAAGTCGTCATGAGCATATCATGCCACTGGAGGGGACCTACACGGTAGAATTGGGGAGTGCTGCATCAATTCGTTCTTCACAACGACCAAGTCCAGGAGTCCACTGCGCTCTGCCTGGCTCCGGGCCAGGTAGGGCTGCTCTCCGGTTGGGGCATCTTCAGTACGCTGCGCGTGGCCGATGGCGTTCCCTTCGCGTGGGAGCGTCACTGGGCGCGCGTGCAGCGCGATGCGGCGGCGATGCATGTTCCTCTACCCCAGGATTCGGAACAGGTACGGCGCAAGATGCTGGAACTGGTGGAGGCCAACCGGGCGCCCAATTGCACGCTGCGTATCGCCGTGGTGCGCAACGGTGGCGGTATGTGGGCCGGCCCGTCCAACGGACGCGCCAGCGAT
>JAPKZC010000986.1:4007-5449 GCA_026394025.1 Candidatus Solibacter sp. | reverse complement strand
CGCGAACACCACCGCGTATACGCCCCAGAAGAGGGTGAACCAGCGCGACGCCCAGAGATAATGCCGGTCGCTGGCGTCGCGTTTGAAGTGGCGCTGATAGATATCGATCACCGTTACCGTGGCCAGCGAATTGATCTCCCCCGAACTGGCCGACATGGTGGCGGCGAAAATCACCGCGATCACGAGGCCAACAATTCCCGAAGGCAGATACTTGGTGACGAACGATAGAAAAATGTAGTTGGTGTCGCTGAAGCCCTTTTCGCCTCCCGAACTCTCCACCAGTTTGGCCGCGCTGGAACGTACGCGATCCAGTTCCTTCTGCGCCGCGCGGTACTCGGCCTTTTGCCGGTTCTCCCCGGGCGCATTGCCCGCGCGGTGCGCTTCCACCAGGGCCAGTGCCGCCTGCTTGCGCTGCTCGAACGCGCGCTGGTACTGGTCCGACATGGGCTGGTAGTCGCTCAATTTCGCGATCCGCTTCAACTCCACCTGCTGGAACAATACCGGCGGCTGCACGAACAGGTAGAACACAAACACCATCGCCCCGATAAAGAGGATGAAAAACTGCATCGGAATCTTGGCCACCGCGTTGAACAACAGGCTCAGGCGGCTCTGCGCGATCGATTTCCCGGTGAGGTAGCGCTGCACCTGCGATTGGTCGCAACCGAAATAAGAGAGGAACAGGAACGTGCCGCCGATCAGGCCGCTCCAGAGGTTGAAGCGGTCGTTCCAATCGAAGGTGGTAGTCACCGCGTTGAGCCGTCCCGCCGCGCCCGCCAGATACACCGCGTCTCCGAAGGAGACCGATGCGGGCAACAGCAGAATCACGGTCACCAGCGAAATCACCAAGCCCGCGAAGATAATCCCCATCTGCTGGTGTAGTGCTCCGGCCAGCCCAGGATCACGGAGAGCACCAGCGCCGGCGCATAGATGGTCAGCCCGGCGGACAAGCCGCGCTGGCAGAGGAAGATGATACTCGCCAGCACGCGCGTTTTGGAATCGAAGCGTTTTTCCAGGTATTCGTACGCAGTGTAGACGCGTGCGTGATGGAACACCGGAACCACGGTGGCGCAGATGATCACCATGGCCAGCGGCAGCCCGAAATAGAACTGCACGAACCGCATGCCATCCACGTAGGATTGTCCGGTGGTAGAGATGAACGTGATGGCGCTGGCCTGCGTGGCCATGATGGAGAGCGCCATGGCGTACCACGGCATGCTCTTGCCGGCCAGCAGGTAGCGGTCCACCGTGTTGCTGCCGCGGCTGCGGTAGAGGCCATACGCCACGATGGAGACCAGCGTTGTGACGAGGACGAACCAATCGAGGGAACTCATCGATAGAACCGGGTGAACACGTAGCAGACGGAAATGATGAGCACGAGGTAGATCAGAGTCGCGGTGTAGACCCGCCGCCATGTGCGCAGAAACGGCGGCGCGTCATCGGGC
>JAPKZC010000986.1:0-3956 GCA_026394025.1 Candidatus Solibacter sp. | reverse complement strand
GCGTCATCGGGCGAAGATCAAACGGCGCGCCTTCGCCTCCGGAACAAAGCGCTCGGAGTAGACCCCATCCTTCTCCCGTGCCGGTTCCACAACAACGCAACGTGAAGATCGTCCGGGGTCGAAACGCCGAAGAACTAGAGTGCGACGCTGTGGGATGAAAGTCATGGGAGCGATGGGCCGTTCGCGACAGCTATCCGTCGCTCGTGCCCAACCCGTCGCGCGGGCGTTCAATTTAGCCTTAAGGGTGTAAGCTGAATAATTGATCCAATGACAACCGCAATCGACGCCGCCCTGGAACTGCTCAACCGACGTCTACCGCTGGCACAGCGCCAGGCCGCGCTCCCCCCAGAATGGGCGGAAGCGCACCGCGCAATCCTGCGCTCCCAGTTCCAGACTGGGCTCATACCCGACCCGCAGACCCTGCCCCAAGGCGCGCTGGCGCGTCTCCGAGCCGACGACCTCGTAGTGGTGTCGAAGGATGGCACGCGAATCCTCGGTGCCTCTCCGATGACGACCGAGCCGACTCCGCACCGCCTGGCGCTTCCCGGCCGCACGATCCACGCCATGTGCGCGGTGGATGCGCTTTCGGTGGGAGCGATGTATGGCGGCGAGGTGGAGATCGAATCGGAGTGTCGGGTCACGCACGCGCCCGTTCGCGTGAAGATGGACGGCGCCCGGATCGTGTCCGCTTCGCCGGGAGGCGTGCTGGTCGGCGTGCGCTGGGACGAAGCTTCGGGCGTGCCCGCGGCGCACTCCCTGTGTATGGAGATGGTGTTCCTGCGCGACGAGGCGGCGGCGAAGGAATGGAGCGGCGGCGACTCCGTGAGTCACACCGTGCTGTCGCTCGAAGAAGGGGCCGAATTCGGGGCTCGGTTTTTCAAACCCCTGGTGTAGTCCGCCTATTCTCGCGCGACCCAGGACGTAAGTTTCCTTCAGGACCGCGGGAAAGACTGCTCGCTCACCGCGAAGCTGAAACTGCCGCACCCGATGGCGGCGATCCACCACGCGAAACTCGTTCCAGAGCGATCTGGTGCGATGGGCTGTTGGCGGCAGCAATTGTCACGGGCAGGCAGCGGTCGGTGGGTGGTTCGTCGCCCCCAGTCCCTGCTGGAATAGATGCGATCCAGCCTTTCAGTTCGGTGGTAAAGTCTGAGGGGGAGGACCGGTCATGCTCAAGTTATGGGAGCGGCTCAGTTCAGTGCTTCAATCCCGTCATGACGCGCCGCCGGTGCCCAGAGTAGCCGTTGCGCCATCCTCTGAGGCGGCAACCGAGGTAATGGTTCCAGCGCAGCCCAATTACCAGTTCCGGCAGGACGACGTCATTGGCGGACGCTTTTGCATAGTCCGACCGTTGGGCCACGGCGGCATGGGCGAGGTTTACGAGGCCGAGGACGAACTCCTTCACGGCCGGATTGCGTTGAAGACGGTGCGCGATTCCGCCGGGCAGTCAGATACGCTCAGGTCGCGGTTTGAGCAGGAAGTCCAACTGGCGAAGAAGGTGACGCACCCGAACGTGTGCCGTATTTTCGATATCGGCGTGCACGAGGAGGCCGGCCGCACCACCCTCTTCCTGACGATGGAATTGCTGGGGGGCGAGACTCTGTGCCGGCGCCTCCAACGGGGGCGGATGGACCCGGCGCAGGCGCTGCCAGTGATCACCCAGATGGCCGCGGCGCTCGACGCCGCTCACCAGGCGAACGTCATCCACCGCGATTTCAAAACGGCGAATGTGATGCTCGTGCCGCAGTGCGGCGTCGCCGCTGCCCGGGCCGTGGTAACGGATTTCGGCCTGGCGCGGACGAATCCCGCGGCAACCCCCGAGGCGACCATGACGATGAGCGGCGCCTTCGTCGGCACACCGGAGTACATGGCCCCGGAACAGATCCTGGGCAAGCCGGTAAGCCCCGCGACCGATGTGTACGCGCTGGGGCTGGTGATTTACGAGATGGTGACCGGCACGCGCCCGTTCGTGGCCGCCACGCCGCTGGAGGCCTCGTTCGCCCGTCTGCACATGGCGGCTGCGTCGCCGCGACACTACGCGGCCGACTTGGCCCCGGCCTGGGACGCGTGCATTCTCCGATGCCTCGAGCGGGAACCGGAGCGCCGCTTTCAGAGCGCGGGAGAGGTGGCGCGGGCGCTCGCCGCTCCCTCGCGTTTCCCCACGAGAAGGGCGGCCGGCCTGGCCGCGGCCATGTTGCTGACGGGGACTGTCGCGGTAGTGACAGGGCGGTTCGTCATCGATCGTGCCCGCCGGGCGGCTGTGCCAGCGGGCCCGAGATTTGTCGCGCTCCTGCCTTTGCGGGTCGCGCCCGGCGCCGCCGGGCAGGCCTACATCGCCACGGGTCTTGTGGATGCGCTCTGGACGAAACTGGCGCAATTGCCCGACGTGCGGCTCGCTTCCCAGACGGCGGCCGCCCGGGCCAAGGCAGATGCCGGCATGGCGAAGGTCGCGCGCGAACTGGGGGTGAACCTCGTTTTGACCGGCGATTTCCGGGTGCAGGCCGCCGGCTTCGGCGTTTCGCTCGAGCTGGAAGACGTCCGCGTGAACAAAAGGGTGTGGACCCGGTCGTACTCGGGCAGCGCCGCCCAGATTTTGGAGATTCAGGACCAAATATACCGTGATGCCGCCGCGGCGCTCGGCGCCAAGCTCCGGCAATCCACCCAGCCCACCGGCGACATAGAAGCTTACGACCTGTATCTGCGCGGCCGCGATACTATCGTTACATCTAAGGGACCCAAGGACCTCCAGAAGGCGATCGATCTTTACCAGGCCGCCCTCGGCCGCGATCCGGCGTTCTCGCTCGCTGAGGCGTATCTCTCGGAGGCATTTCTCGCCATGTACCGCGCCACGAGGGAAGACCTGTGGTCCAAAAAGGCGCTGCACGCGGCGGAGCAGGCGCAGCGGATAGGCGATCACCTGCCCGAGGTGCACTTCACGCTGGGCAGCGTATACACGTTTACGGGCCGGACCGAGGCGGCGATCACCGAAGTGAAGCGGGCTCTCGAACGTCTGCCGAATTCCGATGAAGGCCACCGCCGCCTGGGGCGCGCTTACATGATGGCGGGACAAAAGGCCGAAGCGCTGGCAACTTACGAGAAATCCGTCGCGGTCAATCCGCATTACTGGAACAACTACTACCAACTCGGGTTGGCATACAACAAGTTCGGCGAGGGGGAGAAGGCCCTGCAAGCCTTCCGCCGCGTGGCCGAACTGGAGCCGGATTCCGCATACGGGTACGAGGGCCAGGGACAGGCTTACTTCCGGCAAGGCAAATACGTAGCCGCCATCGGGGCGTTCGAGGAGGCGGTGAAACTGCGGCCCGACGCGTCGAGCTACTCGAACCTCGGCACAGCATATTTCTACGCCGGACGATTCGGCACTGCGCGGGACATGTTCGAAAAAGCGGTGCAGGTACAGCCGAACAACGAGTTGTACCTCGGAAACCTGGCCGACGCGTATCGCCGCGCCGGGCAGAAGGAACAGGCCATCGCCACCTACAACAAGGCGATCGCGAGGGCGTACAAGGACCTCAACGTAAACCCGCGCGCGACGGTTACGATGGGCAGCCTGTCCTTGTACTACGCCAGGAAGGGAGAGGCGGCGCGCGCCACCGATTTCATCGGGCGGGCGCGGTCGCTGGACCCGGCGGACGTGGAACTGATGTACACGGAGGGAATCGTGCACGCCTTGGCGGGCCGCAACGCCGAGGCAATGGCCAGCCTTCGATCGGCCTTCAAGAAAGGCTACTCAGTCGCACAGGCTCTGCGGGAGCCGGACCTGGAGAATTTGGCCAAGCTCCCGGAATTCCAGCAGCTCACACGCGAATTCGGCGGCGGGAAATAGCGCCAAGCGCGCCGAGAGCCGTGGCGAGCAAGAGGATCGCCGAAGGCTCGGGAACAGCAGTCGCCTGGAGCCTGACGTCGGAAGCGACCGGCCATCCCAGGAAATTGAGTTG
>JAPKZC010000921.1:7829-15518 GCA_026394025.1 Candidatus Solibacter sp. | reverse complement strand
CGAACGCCTGGGGAACGTGAAAGGAGGTCCCCATGGGAGGGCGCCAGGCATAGAAAGCCTTCTTCTGGCCCGCGCCGGAGATGCGGAACAGGCCGATGCGCAGTTCGCGGCCCTCTTGCGGCGGGCGAGTGTCGATGGCGCGAAATGGAATTCGCATCTCGCCAAACCAGACCTTATGCGCCGCATCGATGCGAGCCTTCACGGTGTAGCCGGAGTTCCAGGCCATCCCCGCCTGGGTCTTCGGGTTATCGCGATCGATCTCCAGATCCACTCATTCTCTTTGTGGCGATACCTGGAGTTCCTTGTAGCGTGCGATGTGCTCGAAGTCGCTTCCGATGAAGGCTTCGGCAACATCCCACTTCCATAACTCCGGGGTCTCGGCGGCGGGGGTGGGATCCGGCTTCAAATTCAACTCGTCATAGGGACAGATGAAAAGCAGGTAAAGATACATTCCGCTCCACCGCGAGCGGATCTCGGTGGGGGCCCCAGGGATGGGTTTACCCAGATAGTTGCGGTCCGCGATGACGTGAGGTGCGGCGGACCACAATTCCGACTTCGAGTCCGCCGTGGGCTCATAATCGCGGCCGACGTAGGAGCTTTCGAGCACGGCGGCAGGGTCGGCGGCAGCCAGAAACAACAGGAAAGTAAGCAGCGTGTGCATAGGTCAGGTTTGCGCGAACTGAGATTGTTGGGGCGCCTTGTAAGTCACATTCAGGTGCGGCGTCTCCAGCCGCGCGTGCTCCTGGAGTTTCGACGTCAGGCAGCTTTCCAGCATGCCGCTGACCAGCAGGGTGCGCTCTACGGGGTAGGGCGCAGCTCCGCTTTCGATCATCTGCTCCACCTTGTGCATCAAACACGCGGAGTAAGTGACGTTCGGCTCCGGAGTCAGCAGGAACTGCGTGGCTTGGACTTGCGGAACGCCGCTCAGGCGGGCCGCGAAATTGAAATCCTTAGTGGCCCCGTCGAGCATCAGCATGGTCGCCTTGAGGCCGTCGCGATACTCAATGAAGTACGCCGCCGGCTTCTTCGCCAGATTGCGCAACTGGCCAGACGCCACCAGGTCCTGCGTGCGGCCGTCGTCCACCGTGAGGCCAAGCGGCGTGTCGCTACGCGAAAGCGCCGAGATCAGCAGTGCCTTCGAGTACCGGCCCTCATCGCCGGCTTTCCAGACGGCGTCGCCCTCCAACAACTGCACGGCCTTGACGCCGGTCTCGCCGCCACGCCGCCGCTCCACCATACATTGCAGGCCTTCCAGCGCGTGAAAGTCCATGGCGTCGCTGCCACCGACGCCGACCATCAACGCTTCCTCAATCTTGCAGCCCAGCGGCAGGTCGATGGCGGGAAGGCGCCAGGTCACGGGAAGGGACGATCCGGCCAACATCGGGAACCGCAGGCGCCGCGCAGTGTCCACCATCTTCCTGGCTTTTTCGAAGCTGTAGGAGAGGTGCTTGTCGTTGTAGACGGGCACCGCACGCCGGTCCTGCTCGAACACCGTGGTGCACTGTTCAAAAAACTCATAGCGCGGGTACAGCGTCTGTCCCTTTTCGTTGCGCGGGTAATTGCCGTGCTCGGCGATAATCAGCACCGCATCCACCGCCAGTTGCTTGCCGCCGCACCGCAGGGCTTCGGCGATAGTGGGATAGACCTGGAAACCGAATTCCCGGGCGCGGTCGCCGCTCAAATCACCCTCGGGCTTCTGGTCCACGTAAAGCGAGACCACCTTCATGTCCGGCTTGCGCCAGACGCCGCCATAGGGGTAGCCGACCAAGAAGCGGTCTCCCATATGCTGCGCGTGCGACAGATAGCGGTACACGGTCGCGATAATCGCAATGCGCTTCGGCTGGCTCGCGGGCGCCGCGGCGGCCAGGGTGGTGGTCTGAAGAAAGCTGCGTCGCGTCAGCATGGTCATGTTCTCCAGAAAGTGGATTCTTTCGCCGGTTGGTAGCGGATGGCGAGATGCGGCGTCTCGTAACGCGTCTGCCCGCGGAAGAGACTCTCCACGCCGGCCGCGGTCAGCCCGGTGGTGAGCAGCGTCCGTTCCACCGGATAGGGCGCCTTGCCGGTCAGGTACATCTGCTCGCAGTGATTCACCTGCGGGCTGAAGAAATCGGCGAGCGTGGTGCGGCCATCCGGCATCGGCAGGTACATCTGGGTGGACCACGGTTCACTGCGGCCGTTCACGAAGGCGGCGAAGTTGAAATCCCGGACCAGCCCGTTCATCATCAGCACGGTGCACTTCAGACCATCGGCGTGCTGATAGCGGTACGCCACCGGGTCTCTCACCAGCCGCCGCATGTCGTCAACCGTGGGAAAAACATGGTTGAAACCCGCCCGCGCGGGCACCAGTGTGTGGCTGCGGCACAGCGCGGCGTCCATGAGCGGTTTGGGCCAGACACCTGCGCGCAGCGCCTCCCAGAATTTGTCGCCGCGGTAGGCCTGAATCCACTCGACCCCGGTCTCCCTGCCGCGACGCCGTTCCACCATGCATTGCACGGTTTCCAGGCCATGAAAATCGTAGCTGTCCACACCGCCGTAGCACAGGCATAGCGCCTCGCTGATGCGCGCCCCCAGGGGCATCTCGACGGAGGGCGTGCGCCACGTCACCGGCAGACTTGAACCGGCCAGGAAGGCAAACCCCAGTTCGCGGGAGGAGTCATACATCTTGCGCGCCCACTCCCAGTTCCACGAGAGGTGCTTGTCGTTGAAGAGCGGTACCGCCTTCCCGCTATCGCGGAACACTTTCACGATCTGCTCGAAGAATTCCCAGCGCGGGTATTTCGTCTGTCCCTTTTCGTTGCGCGGATAATTGCCGTGCTCACCGACCAGCACCACGCCATCCACGGCCAGCTTGCTTCCGCCGGCAGTCAGGGCTTCGGCGATGTTGGAGCAGACCTTCATGCCGGCGTGGCGCGCCGCGCGCTCGCGGCTGAGGTCGTTGGCGCCGACCTGATCGACGTAGAGCGACACCACATCCATGGGAGGATAATGGTGCGTGCCGTTCCAGCCGTAGCCGTCCAGCAGGCGGTCCACGATGTGTTGCGCGTGCGAGTACTTAAAATAGGTGGTGACAATGGCGGCGAGTTTTGGACGCACCAAATTGCTCATGGCAAGATTCCCGAGTAGCATCGATTATATGCCAACGGCGGCCGGATTGGTTTTTCTGGCGGCCGCCGCGGCCCTGCTGATTGCGCAGGCCCCGGACGGCGCGACCGTTTCCCCCCGCGCCCGCGCCCTGCACGCGCGTGCGCTGGTCTTCGATGGCCACATTCACGCCGTGGATCGCGAGTACTATCACGGCGGCGACATCGGCCAGCGGAAACCAGACGGCCAGTTCGACCTGCCGCGCGCCAAAGAGGGCGGACTCGGCGCGCTCTTCTTTTCCATCTTCGTGACCGAGGACTACTATCCCGCGCGCCTCGAAACCAAACAGGCGCTGCGCATGATGGATGCCGCCATCGAACAGATCGGCCGCAATAGCGGGAGCATCGAAATCGCGCGCAACGCGACCGATATCGAGCGCATTCACAGGAGCGGCAAGATCGCCGCCGTCCTCGACATTGAAGGCAGCTTCGATCTGGATGGCGACCCGGCCGTAATCCGGCAGATGTACCGCCTGGGAATGCGCTCGGTGCAGCTTTCCGCCCACAACTGGACCAGCAACTACGCGGACCCCTGCTGCACTGCGCCGAAATGGCACGGATTGAACGAGCGCGGCCGCGAGGTGGTTCGCGAAATGAACCGCCTCGGCATGGTGATCAATGTCTCGCACGCTTCCGATGAGGCCATCTCGGCGGCCATCGACGCGAGCACCGCACCGGTGGTGGCCACCCATCACGGCTTGCGCGCCATCAACGACATTCCGCGCAACATGCCGGACTCGCTGTTGTGGGGCGCCGCACACGCCGGCAAAGCGTTCTGGGACACCAGCGCCATCTTGCAGCGCGGCACTCAGGTGCCGATTGACGAGCTCGACAAAATCGTCGGACCGCAATTCCCCATGCTTCCTGCCGCGATTCCGCAGGATATCCGGCTGACCGTGGACGAGTGGGTGGGCGTGGTGGACCGCGCCATACAGTTGGTGGGAGAAGACCATGTCGCGCTGGGCAGCGATTTCGATGGCGGTCCACCGTTACCGCGCGGCATGCGCGACATACGCGACTTACCGATGATCACCGACGCCATGTTGCGGCGCGGCTACGCCGAAGAGCGCATCCGCAAATTCCTGGGCGGAAATTTGCTGCGCGTGTTTCGCCAGATCACGGAAAAACGGCGCTAGCCGAGCTTCGGGTGGGGTGCCGGTTCGCCGCCTCCGAGATTCGGCCGGTTCACGCGGATCAACATGCCTGTCAGATCTGAGTGAAGCGAGACCGCTGCATGAATGCGATTAGCTTGTCCGGCGAAATCTGGCCCTACAGAGCAGACCACAATCCCACAATGAGCCGCCGCCCGGTGGTGAAGCGCGACGAAGTGTTTCCGGTTAATGGTCAAAACGGCACAATTCCCAGATATGGCATAAGCAAGGACCGCGTCATCCGGGATCCGTTGATTGGCGTTCCCGGACTCCAAGGCTGTCACCACTTCGTGTCCGAGTTCCCGAAGCTTCACCACGGTCAGCAGCGGGAAATTCTCGTTCGAATAGAAGCAGGCCATCGGTTCAGGCGTTTTCGTTCTCGCGGATCGAGTCTTCGATTTCGGCACGATGCGAACGCGCATAAGCCCAGGCGTTGACGAGGTCTTCGGCGCGCAATGTCGGATAGGAGCGCAGGAGCTCATCTTCGCTTATGCCCAACCGGCGCGACTGTTCCAGCGCCCAGATCGGAACGCGGGTGCGAACAATGCACGGTTCGCCACCGCAGACTCCTGGAGTCGAATCGATTCCGGGAAACGCATCATCCAGGTCTTGCGCGACGAGCCGCAGAAGTTGCGCTTTCTCGGCGCGACTGAGCGCAGGAAGCAGTTCCTCGACCTGGCGCAGCGCACTCATAGCTAAACTGAGTTTACTTGATTTCATGGTGGGCCTGTGCAGACTCGAACTGCAGACCTCTTCCGTGTCGAGGAAGCGCTCTAACCAACTGAGCTACAGGCCCGTTAGGGGTGGTGGCGTGAAACCTCGATTGTATCACGGGCAGTGGCCGTTTCGCTCTGCCGTTTAAAGCGCCGCCGCGGCGGCGTCCAAGGTGGGACAAACCTTGACAATCGCAGTCAACTGCGTGAGGTTCAACAACTGTAGAACCCGGCCCTCCGGTGCGACGATCGCCAGACTCCCGCCCGATTCCTTGAGTTTCCCGGTGGCCAGCGCGAGCATGCCGATGCCGGCGCTATCCATATAGTCCACGCCGCTCATGTCGAAGATCACGCGAGTGGAGCCCCTCTTGGCGAGGTCATCCACCACAGTTTCGACGCGTTGGCATTCCCGCCCCATCGCCAACTTGCCGGTGAGTTCCACCACCGTGATGTCCGGCGGCATCTCGCGTTCCGTGATTTCCAGTAGCATATGCTCAGATAGGATATCGCGCCCCGCCCTACTCCACAAGCGAGAGAATGGTGGAGGGCGCGTTGCCTTCCAGACGATTGTTGACGAAGAGAAACAGAAACTGCTTGTTCTCCCGGGCGCGGCCGATCAGCACGCGCATCGAATCGCGCGCCTCGGGGTTGGGATCCTGCACCTCGCGGTAGGGTGCGAAGGCATCGACGGCTTGCTGGTACACGCGGCCGTACCGCAAGAGGGCACGGCAAACCTGGAAATCCGCCGTCGCCGAATCGGGGATCGCCATCTGTTGATGCAACTGCGGCATCTTCGACCACGCGTTGTAGACATGCGCCACATTGTGCGCGCGCAGGCACGAGAAATATTCCTTCTCCAGAAACTCGGGATTGCGGATCTCCACCGCGTAACGAAATTCCGGCGGCAGTTGCGCCAGGAACGGGTCCAGGCGATCTACGAACTCGCTCACGTCGTTCAAGCTACGCCGTCCGAAGGCGCCGAACTCGAAGATCAACAGCGCCGTTTTCCGCTGGTGCGGCAAGAGCGGGCGCACGAACATCTCCTGAAAAAGATGCGCGTCCAGGAAGGCCTCATTCTCGCGGCCCGCCTGCGCGCCGTACCGCGGATGCGCCGGGAACACTTTGCAGGTGATCTGTTCCGGCACTTTGAAAGCGAAGCGAAAGTGCTCCGGGGCCCGGCCGAACAGCTTGCTCCAGAAGTCCTCCGTGGGGAACTGGTAGAAGGCGAAATCGCCGCAGACCGTTGGGAAGACCTCGCTGTATTCGCGCAGGCACTCGGCCTCGAAGAGCTTTTTGGAAAAGCGCCCGCGCGCCAGGTAGCGTTCGCGGCGGTAAATTTGCCCCAGCCATCCCTCGTACTTCCAGGAGCTGCCGCCGATGTAAATGTTCTGCGCGGCCAGCCGACGCAGGCGGTCCGCCAGGCGATCGCGAGGGAACGCCTCGGTTTCTTCAAAGAGGGGACCTACCACGATTGCGCAGCCCGGAAGTAGTACGGGTCGGCGCCCGCCTCGATTAATCCCGAGGGCCAGAAGCGGATCATCACCGGCGCCGCCCCGCTGTCGTAGCGCGTGCGCATGTCCACCAGGTGTTTGCGCCGCTGTAGTTCAGCCACTACCGCCGGAGCGGTGCGCTCGTCCAGCAGCAGGGTGCCGGGGCTCATGGCGTGATTGTCGAAACTCGACACCAGGTGCTCCGTCTGGAAGCGCCCGGCCTCCACCGCGAATTGGGCGTTCATGCCGAAGAAAATGGAGTGGAACAACACCTGCATCAACGATTGATCCTGGTTGTCGCCGCCAGGGGTTGACATGGCGATCACGGTGTTGTCCGGAGCCGTGACCAGGGTCGGGCTGAGGGTGACCCGAGGACGTTTGCCGGGGGCCAGTTCGTTGGGGTGGCCGGGCACCAACAGGAAACTCTGCGCGCGTTGCGTGAGGGGAACGCCGGTGTCGCCGGCCAGGTAGGTGGGCATCCACGCACCTGAAGGCGTCGCCGAAAACGCCACGCCGTCCTTGTCGATGGCGTCCACACAGGTGGTGTCCTTGGCCATCAGGGCATCGGGGATCTTGTACCGCTGGATGTCGGCAAGAGACGGATGCTGCGCCGGCTTGTCGCCGACCTTCCCTGGGCGGAACTCGAGCGATGCCTGCTCGGCGATCAACTTGCGCCGCTCAGCCGCATACTCCTTGCTGAGCAGCATCGCGGCGGGAATCTGGTTGAACTTGGGGTCGCCGTAATACGTGTCGCGGTCGGCGTAGGCCAGCTTGAGCGCCTCTACCAGCGTGTGAATATAGTTCGCCGAGTTGAGCTTCAGGGCCTGAAGGTCGTAGCCTTCCAGAATGTTCAGGGCCTGGATCATGCTGGGTCCCTGGCTCCAAAAGCCCGGCTTGTAGACGGTGTAGCCCTTGAAAGTGGTGGCGACCGCATCCTCCGGCTCGACACGAAAGGCGGCCATGTCCTCGTAGCGGAGCAGGCCGTTGTGGGTCTTTGAGAAGGCGTCGATGCGCCGCGCGATCTCGCCGCGATAGAAGAAATCGCGCACCGCGTCGATAGCCTTATTACGATTGGCGCCGCCGGTGGCCGCGCGCTTCTCGGCGTCCGCCATGGCACGCAAGGTGCGCGCCAGATCCATCTGGCGGAAGATGTCGCCGGGCCGCGGGGGGCGGCCGTTGGGCAGGAAGGTGCGCC
>JAPKZC010000921.1:1449-7739 GCA_026394025.1 Candidatus Solibacter sp. | reverse complement strand
TATCGGGCCACGCCGCCAGAAACTTCTCACTGTTGACGATGGCGTTGACGCGCATTTCATCGATCGGAAAGCCGTCGGCGAGTTCGATGGCGGGCTGTACGGCTTCGGCGAAGGACTTGGTGCCGTACTCGCGCAACGTGACTAGCGCCGCGTCCACCATGCCCGGCACCAGTGCGGGCAGAATTCCCGCCACAGGTACCCAGTTCTTCAGACCGCCGGCCTCGGCGGGGGAGGTCATCTCATCGTCGGTGACCCTATGTTCGCGGAAGAACTGCGCGGTGGCCAGTTTGGGCATGGTGCCCACGCCCGCGATGGCGTGCACTTTGCCATCTTTCGTGCGCACCAGGATGGGCGCCTCGCCGCCCAGTCCGAAATGGGAAAACTCCACCACGGCCGCGGCCAGCATGGTGGCCACTCCGGCATCCACCGCATTGCCGCCGGAGTAATACATTCGCATGCCGGCTTCGGTGGCGTACTCCGAGCCCCCCGCCACGGCGCCGCGGGTGCCGCGCGACGGCAGGCGCACCAGGCGCTCCCGCCGTTGCGGTTGCTGTCCCAGAACCACCGCCGCCAGCACTGCCACCGAAACCGCCAGTCTGAGCTTCATATGGAATCCATTGTATGGGATTGAACACCGCCGGGCGCAGAACGTGGCGGCGGTATAATCTTGTCATCCGTGAGTCAGCCCGAACCGCAAGAACCCGCCGCGCCTCACGGAATTGAAGTGCAAGCTGATCTGTACGCGCTGCGGCTACTACATGAGTTGCGCGGATTACTACTGAGGTTACTGAATGATGTCTGACGTCCCCGCGTTATTGGAACGATTCCGCCGTGGTCCGGAAGTGCTTGCCATGGTCCTGACCGGCGTCTTCGGCGAAGAGGAGGACTTCGTCACCGCTCCCGGGAAGTGGAGCATCCGGCAGATTGTCGCACACCTGGCCGATGCCGAACTGGTGGGCGCACACCGCTTGCGGCAGGTGATTGCCGAGGACAAGCCGACGCTGATCGCCTTCGATCAAGATGCCTGGACGAAGAACCTGGACTACGCGCGCCGCAAGCCAAAGCAGTCGCTCGAAACATTCCGGCGGATTCGCGCCGAGAACTACGAACTACTGAAAGAGGTCGCGCCCGATGCCTGGGAACGCACCGGCAACCACACCGAGAACGGCCCGATGACGCTGCGGCGCCTGGTGGACGGCTACGCCGTCCATGCGGAAGCCCACTCCCGCCAACTGCAGGAGATCCGCGAAGCTTACAAGGCGGCTAAGGGGAAAAAGTGAACAGTGCGTCCGAGCCTGGGTCGGATGGACAGGCCGGCGGACTATCCCACTTGAGACATATATGTCTCACTCGGCCGAACTCGGTTTTGTTTATTATCAATAAGTTAGCGTGAATAATGGCACAGAAAGTGAGACAAATCTGTCTCACTTCGCCTCCCATTGCAGTAAGTTGGGGGGAGAGCGCACCCTGCCCCCTGATTCCATGTTACGGCACAGGAGGGTGCGTTCAGAGCGTGGGAAAAGGGTCAACCCGGCTAAGATGTTCCAGGAAAATGACTTAGGGGGGCGAGGATTTATTTTATGTTTGGGTCACCAGCTCCAGGAGGATGCGGTCAACCTCGGCGGCGGGGTTGGCGGCGCGGGTGATCTGGCGTCCGATGACCAGATAGTCGGCGCCGTCGCGGATCGCCTGGGCTGGGGTGGCCACACGTTTTTGATCGCCCGCGCCGGCGCCGGCCGAACGCACACCGGGGGTGACGATGACGGTATTCGGACCGGCGATGCGCCGCACGGCAGCGGCTTCGAGCGGCGATGCGACGATGCCATCGACACCCAACTCCACGGCCCTGCGGGCGCGGCGTTCCACCAGACTCGCCACGGTGCCGTCGTAGCCCAGATCGTCCATGTCCTCGGGTCCGAAACTGGTCAGCACGGTGACGCCGAGAATCTGTAGCGGGCTGCGCGCGCGAGCGGCCACGGCGGCGCGCATCACCGAACTGACGGCGTGAACCGTCAAGAAGCGCACACCGGTGGACGCCACCACGGCCACGGCGCGCGCTACGGTTTCCGGAATATCGTACATCTTCAAATCGAGGAAGACCTGCTTCCCTTCGCCGAGCAGTTGCTTGACAATCTCCGCACCGGCGGCGGTATACAGTTCCAAGCCGACCTTGTAGAAGTTGACGCGCGGGCCGATTCCGGCGACCAAAGCGCGGGCCGCAGCGGCGGACTCCACGTCGAGCGCGACGATGATGGGGTTGTGCATAGGTTGACGCATCAGATCAGGCGGATGGCTTTCTCCGCGCCCGGAAGCACGCGGCCGATCCGGTAGCCGCCGGTGAACTGCGCGGCATCGGTTTCCGGAAGCGAAATCAGCAGGCCGCCGGAGGTTTGCGGATCGTACAACAGGGCTTGGATTTCAGGTAGGATTTCACGCTCTGTCTCCACCGCACAGGAGGCGAATTCGCGATTGTTTTTGAGGCCGCCAGGCAAGGCGCCGGCGCGCGCGTACTCCACGGCGCCGGGCAGAAACTGCAAGCGATCGACCGCGATTTCCAGAGTCACGCGGCTGGCCAGCGCCATCTCGCGCGCATGGCCCATCAGTCCGAACCCGGTGACGTCAGTGCAGCCATGGACTTCGTAGCGCAACATTTCCTCGCAGGCCGCGCGATTCAGGGTGAGCATGGACGCAACGGACGCGGCGACATCCGCCTCGCGGGCGATGCCGCGCTTGAGGGCGGTAGAGACGACGCCGGTGCCGATGCGCTTGGTGAAAACCAGGGCATCGCCCGGGCGCGCGCCGGAGTTGGCCATGATGCGCGCGGGGTGAACGGCGCCGGTGACGGCGTAGCCGAATTTGATCTCCGCATCCGCCACGCTATGACCGCCAAGAATGGTGCAACCGGCCTCATGCATCTTCTCGGCACCGCCCTTCAGGATCTGTTCCAGATCCCGCGGATCTTCGTTGGGCGGCCAAGCCAGAATGGTGAGGGCTGAGAAGGGGCGGCCGCCCATGGCATAGACGTCGCTGAGCGCGTTGGCCGCGGCGATGGCGCCGTAGGTGAACGGGTCATCCACAACGGGCGTAAAGAAATCCACGGTCTGCACCAGGGCGAGCTCCGCAGTCAGCTTGTACACGCCGGCATCGTCGGCGGTCTCAAACCCCACCAGAACATTCTCGTCGGCCCAACGGGGCACGCCAGCCAGAACCCTGTCCAACAACTTTGGACTCAGCTTGCTGGCTCAACCGGCGGCCTTCACGTGGGCGGTTAACTTTCTGAGTTGGGTGGTATCGTCCATGCTTCCTCACTATAATAGCGGGATGCGACGTACGGCTGTTTTTTCCGTTGTTCTGCTGCTGGCCCTGGGTTTCACGCTGGTATCGCGCGAACCGCAAACGGACCCGCGCCTCCGAAAAGCCTCGCGCGCCGGCGAGCGGAACGGATGGATCCAGGTGCACCTGGAGGGCAAGCCCGGCGAGATCGGATTCCAGCACGGCGCCCTGCTGGCCGCCGAAATCAAGGACACCTTCAGGACTGTCTCCACGGAGATGGTCCACGAAGAGAAGAAGGACTGGGCGTTTTTCCGCAAGGCCGCGGAGCAAGTCTTCTGGCCGCGCGTGGAGCAGCAGTACCGCGAGGAACTGAACGGCATCGTGGAAGGGCTGAAGTCGAAGGACGTGACGCTGGACATCTGGGACCTGGTGGCGCTCAACGCGTGGCTCGAAATGCCCTACTACGATAAGTGGTACGACACCCGCGCGGGCACGCCGAGCAACGGGGCGGGACCAGGCGACCATTGCAGCGCGTTCGTGGCGACGGGGAGTTACACCAAGGACCATCGCGTGGTGATCGCGCACAACAACTGGACGAGTTACTCTACCGGCGAACGTTGGAACATCATCTTCGATATCACGCCGGCCGAGGGCAGCCGGATCATCATGGACGGCATGCCCGGGCTGATCCACTCGGGAGACGATTTCGGCATCAATGCGGCGGGCATGATGATTACCGAAACCACGATCGGCGGCTTCAGCGGGTTCGACCCCAACGGCATCCCGGAATTCGTGCGCGCGCGCAAGGCCATGCAGTACGCGGCATCGATCGACGACTTCGCGCGCATCATGAAGGAAGGCAACAACGGGGGGTATGCCAATAACTGGCTGATTGCCGACCGCAAGACCAACGAGGTGGCGAGCCTGGAACTGGGGCTCAAGAATGTGGTGTTACAGCGCACGAAAGATGGATTCTTCGTGGGTTCGAACTTTCCCAACGATCCGAAACTGATGCGGGAGGAGACGGAATTCGACCCGAAGAATCGCAGCAAGAGCGAGAACGCCCGGCATGAGCGCTGGCTGGGGTTGATGGACCGGCAAAAAGGCAAGATCGATGGAGCGGCGGCGCAGAACTTCCTGGGCGACCACTACGACAGCTTCGCCGGCAAAGAGGACTACAACGAGCGCACACTCTGCGGGCACATCGAGAGCTCGCCACGCGGCATGGGGACGTGGCAACCGCCCTACGCGCCGGCCGGCGCGGTGCAGAACAAAGTGGCGGACGCGGCGAGCGCGGAGAAGATGTCGCTGAGCGCGCTCTTGGGACACGCATGCGGGCGAGACTTCAAGGCGGCGGAGCATCTGGCCAAGCATACGGAATTCGCCTGGCAGAAGGACATGCTGCGGGACATGAACTCGCGGGCCTGGACGAAGTTCGTGGCGAAGTAGGGGCGCAAGGTGGGGCGGGCGGTTTCGCCCGCCGAATTTCACTGAATGTCTTTTTGGCGGCATGCAGGTGCTGATTTCCGGGAACCCTGCCAAACTCAGGCGGCATGCTCCAAACGTCCCTATCCGAAGTGACCCGGCAACCGGATCCTGCACTTCCCCGAGCCCTCACCCGCCGGGTCACTCCAGATAGAGTCCTAACGCTTGTGAGTACCGATCCGGTGAGACCTCCCAGAAGGTGACTATTGGCCAACAACACCCTCTGCGCAGGAATTCCAGCCCAATACCCGAGTAGTGCGTCATTCAGAGCCAACCAGATCCAGTCGCAGACCAGAGAGTGGGATAATCAGATAAGAGGACCCTCATGGTTTTGGCCGCCGGAACTCGCCTCGGCGCCTACGAGATCCTCGCGCACATTGGCGGGGTTGGCAGGGGCGACGTCTACAAGGTTCGCGACACGCAACCGCAACGCCTGCCCACACTCAGAATAGTGCCGCGGGACAAAGTACCCGGTCTCGATCGTCGGGCACGATTCGTTCCTGAAGCGCAGGCCGCCTCAGCCCTGAGTGACCGGCACATCGTAACCGTCTACGGCATCGATCCTGACGCGGAGTCCAGCCTCGATTTCATCGCGATGGCATACGTGCCAAGTCGAACACTTGACGGAACGATCGGACAGCCCAGGTTGAAGCTAAAGGAGGCCTCAGGAACCCGGTTTTACGCTTTCGCACCAGCGCACGCAGCGCGCATCGCGCATTGTGACTTAAAGCCAGGAAACGTATGATTGCGGATCAGGGAACGGTCAAAGTGCGCGATTTCGGGCAGGCAGAGCTTGTTGCGCCCGTTGAAGTCATCCACAGTGAAGCCACACATACGATTCTGGCGGATTCGCCAGCGATGGAATTAGACACGGTTGTGGGGACGGTTTCCTACACGTCACCTGAGCAAGCCGAGGGCACGCCCGGGGACAGGAAAATGGAAATAGTGAATTAACAGAGGAAATATCGAAATGAGGAAATCGATCTGGCTAATCTGCCTCTTTCTCCTTCTAACCCCCATCATAGACGGACAGCCCTGGACCTGGACGGATGCGACGGGTAAGACACGAACTCGCGCGGAATTAGACACAATTCTTGAAATGCACCGTAACTGGCTGCGGGATGCAGGTGCCGTAGATGGGAAACAGGCGAACTTCAGCAAAGCCGACCTGCGAGAGGTAGATTTGGCCAGCCTGGATCTCAGAAAAGTCGATTTCAGTGAGGCAATGCTCTTCAAGGCTGAGTTCGTTAACTGCGACCTGACTGGCGCTAATCTTACGCGGGCGAAGCTCTCCGAAGCCGACCTCATAAATGCCAATCTCACGAATGCCGACCTCACAAAGGCTAACTTATTCAAGGCTGACCTAAGTCTTGTTGCCCTATGGAACACTAACCTCTCGGAGACAACTCTCATCGGGGCAACTTTCTTCGGGGCGCGCCTCAAAGGGGCGAATCTCACCGGGGCGAACCTCCGAGTAGCGCACCTCGAGTCGGCAATTTACGAACCGAAAGAGAATCCTGAACCATTTTACA
>JAPKZC010000921.1:0-1383 GCA_026394025.1 Candidatus Solibacter sp. | reverse complement strand
CGATTCACCGCAATAACCAGAGTAGTTTTGAGCGTGTTTTTTTTGACTGGACTTGCGAATGGGGAGCTAACTGGTTGCGGCCTCTAAAACTCCTCGGCTTGCTGTCCCTGATTTGCACGATTATTTATCGGACGGGAATGCACTTTGAAATGAGAAGTGGCCTGTATCTCGCTGCGACTGGCCAACGAATCAGAACCGATAAAGGCAGGGAGCGAACGATCCGAATTGGGTGTCATCATCCTGCTCGGATCCTTACTACAAACGTGCTTACGGACGAGTGTGCCCCGTCGGTTCGGCCGAAAGCCCGGCTCATTGCGTTGCGGCGAAGGCTCCGACTTGAGTTCACGGCTCTGGGAACAGCATTTCTGTTCAGTTTAATGAGCGTCTTTAATATCGGCTTCCGGGAATTCAATTTTGGCCGTTGGGTACGGATGATGCAACCGCGCGAGTTTGATATTCGGGCACGGGGCTGGATACGTACGGTTTCAGGAGTCCAGTCCTTGCTCGGCTTCGCGTTTGCCGTGTTATCGTTGCTCAGCTACTTCGGCCGTCCGTTCGACTGATTTCGGTTCACTCCAACTGCGGACGAGCGGATGCGGGGGGCAAACGGAAGAGCGTCCGTGTAGGGCGCCTTTGCTGAGATGGTAGGAACGACATGAGTGGCAAAACGGGCGGCGCATTCCGATTCTCCGCGCTTATGAGCTTCGCAGATTGCAGACGGTTTCCGGTCAGCGGTTCGGCACGAGAGGCCGCAGTCTGGCCGCATAGCCGATCTGCGGACGTGAAGTATCCCGAGCGGATCGCCCACTCGGACGAAGCTCGGATACCGATTCTTATGGCGGCCCGTATTTTGGGAGAAGCGAGAACACACGCCCAAGGTTGGATCGGGCCCGCTGTACACCGGCACGGGATCCATGACGGAGGAGTTGGAGTGCAGAATCGATTTACGTGATTCACGCCTTCCAGAAGAAGTCCAAGGCTGGGATCGCGCCACCGAAGCCGGAGATGGAATTGATCCGGCAGCGGCTCAAACAGTTGAGAAGTGGGGTGAAGAATGCCGCTGACCTCGGTCTGGCCGACGCCGGCGAACACCTGATAAAAGCCGGACTGGTGGTTCGGATCGACCGGACCATCCGCCAACGAAAGCTGACCCAAGCAGCCGCGGCACAGCGCATAGGCATCGATCTGCCCAAAATCTCAGCTGTGCTGGCTGGTCAGTTCCGGGGGGTATTCGGTCGAGCGCCTCATGCGTTTCCTGGTAGCGCCGGGGCACGATGCGGCGGCGCAGAAATTCCTGGGCGACCACTACGACAGCTTCGCCGGCAAAGAGGACTACAACGAGCGCACACTCTGCGGGCACATCGAGAGCTCGCCACGCGGCAT
>JAPKZC010000679.1 GCA_026394025.1 Candidatus Solibacter sp. | reverse complement strand
CACGTCGATGCCGATGATCTTGTTAGCGCCCAGCTTGCGGCAGAGCGCGCCCGTTGCCAGGCCCACCGGACCGAGGCCGGTGATCAGTACTGCGTCGTTGCCGGAGATGCCGATCTTCTCCAGGCCTTCATAAACCGTGCCGAAGCCGCAGGCCACCTGGGCGCCATCGGCGTAGGTCAGCTCGGCGGGGAGGTGGATCAGGTCTTTCTCCTCGGCGAGCAGGTACTCCGCCATGCCGCCGTCGCGCTGCCAGCCATACGCCCGGCGATACTGCGCGCTGGTACAGGAGATCATGTAGCCGCGGCGGCAATCGTTGCACAGCCCACAGCCGGAGATGTGATACACGATCACGCGGTCGCCTAGGCCGAAGCGGCGGCATCCTGGGCCGGCCTTCACGATCTGGCCACACGGTTCGTGGCCTGCCACCACGCCCTGATAGCCTTCGGGGCCCTTGCCCAGATGCTCGTGGTAGATGCAGCGGATGTCCGAACCGCAGATGGTGGACGCCTTCATGCGAAGCAGCACTTCGCCGTGGCCGGGCGCCGGGACGGCCACCTCTTTCAATTCGACGGTGCTGTTGCCGGGGAGGTATGCGCATTTCATTGTTTGATTACTCCATCCAGATCCCAGAGATCTTCCCAGGTCTGGTCCTGTTTCCACAAAAAGACCTGTCCCTTGATGAGGCGGCAGTTTTTATCGATGCCGGCGATGGCGGCCATGTCCGCCTCGCTCAGCGGCGGACCGACTACACCTAGCAGGTTCGCCAGGTAGTTGCGCGGATTGACGGAGAACGGTATGGGCGTGGCGCCGCGCTGCCCGGCCCACTTGACGCAGACCACCGCCGGGTGCACGCCGAGACGCTGGGCGATCCCTGCGATCACCGGGTCTTCGATATCCACCGTGTCTTCGGGCGTGCGGTCCCGCTCCGGGCGTCCAGGCGAACCGATCGGGCTGTAGGCGATGGGCTCAATTCCATTCGCGCGAACGAACTCGAACAGTTCGGTCTGTTGCAGGTGCGGGTGCATCTCCATTTCGTTGACGGCGGGTTTGATGCGCGCGTCGGGGAGCAGCAGTTTGAGCTTGGGGATGGTCATATTGCTGGTGCCGATATGGCGCACCAGTCCCAGATCCACGAGCTTTTCCAGTTGCCGCCACGTCTTCATGTAGTTTTCGTGGATGTAGGGGCGGGCATCGGGGCTGCGCGAACTGACATCGCACCCCGGCGGGTGGAAATTGGGGAACGGCCAGTGGACCAGGTACATGTCCAGGTAGTCGAGCTGGAGATCGGCCAGCGATTGGCGGAAGGCAGGGATGACGTCGGCTTCGGAGTGTTTATCGTTCCAGAGCTTGGAGGTGATCCAGAGCTGCTCGCGGGGGATGCCGCCGGTGATGAGTTCGCGCAAGGCGGCGCCGATGCGGTCCTCATTGCGGTAGACGCTGGCGCAATCGAAGTGGCGGTAGCCCACGGCGGCGGCGCCTATGACGGCGGCGGCGATCTCGGCGGCGGTGACATGGTCGCTGCCGAAGGTGCCCAGTCCGATGGCAGGCATTCGGGCGCCGGTGTGGAGAGTGCGTTTGGGAACAAGCGCAGGGTCGACCCCCGGGTGGGTGGAAATGGTGTTCATGAGGATGAGACCAGATTCCATGTTACCCGAAAACCGCCAAAACTGTCAGGCTTTATCGTTTACTTTGCGGGGGAAACGGAGAGGAAAAGGGCGGGGCGTAATGCCCCGCCCTACTGTGGAAACTAGTCTTTGCTTTCGATGCGCATGTGGTAGAAGCTGCGGTATACGAAGACCACCGAGACCGCAAAGAAGACCACGGCGAGGGCCGTGGTGATGGCCGGACCCTGCGATTTGGTGAGGTCGACGGCCGCCGAAACGGCCAGCAATCCGAACAGCGTGGTGAACTTGATGATCGGGTTGAGAGCCACGGAGCTGGTGTCCTTAAAAGGATCGCCGACCGTGTCGCCGATTACGCAGGCATCGTGCAGCGGAGTACCCTTGGCGTGCAATTCGGTTTCGACCACCTTCTTCGCGTTATCCCACGCGCCGCCGGCGTTGGCCATGAAGATGGCCTGGTAAAGACCGAACAGAGCGATGGAGACCAGATAGCCCACGAAGAAGAAGGGTTCCAGGAACGCGAACGAGAGGGTAGTGAAGAACACCACCAGGAAGATATTGAACATGCCCTTCTGCGCGTACTTAGTGCAGATTTCGACCACCTTCTTGGAATCTTCGACCGAGGCCTTTTCCGTGGTGTCGAGTTTGATGTTCTTCTTGATGAACTCCACCGCTTGATAGGCGCCGGTTGTGACGGCCTGGGCGCTGGCGCCGGTGAACCAGTAGATCACCGCGCCGCCGGCGATCAGGCCGAGCAGGAACGGCGCGTGCATCAGGGAGATATACTCCATCATTTCCTTTTGCAGCCCGTGAGTAAGTGCCACGATAGTGGAGAAGATCATGGTAGTGGCGCCGACCACGGCGGTGCCGATGAGCACCGGCTTGGAAGTGGCCTTGAAGGTATTGCCCGCGCCATCGTTTTCTTCCAGGTTTTCCTTGGCCTTCTCAAAGTCCGGTTTGAAGCCGAAGGTCTTCTGAATGTCGGCCTCGATGCCAGGCATGGTTTCGATAGTGGAGAGTTCGTAGACGGACTGGGCGTTGTCGGTGACGGGGCCGTAGCTGTCCACCGCAATGGTGACCGGACCCATGCCGAGGAACCCGAAGGCGACCAGACCGAAGGCGAAGACAGCGGGAGCCAGCATTATGGCGGCGGCGCCGACGGGCATCATAGTGCTCATGAAGTAGCCGATGCTCATGAGGAGCAACATGGCCATACCGAGCCAGTAGGCGCTGAAATTGCCGGCCACGAAGCCGGAGAGGATGTTGAGCGATGCGCCGCCCTCGCGCGAACTGGTGACAATCTCGCGCACGTGACGCGAATTGGTGGAGGTGAACACCTTGACGAACTCGGGAATCAGCGCGCCCGCCAGGGTGCCGCAGCTGATGATGGTGGCGAGCTTCCACCACAACGTAGTGTCGCCGCCCAGATCGGGAATCATCATGGAGCTGATGATGTAGGTGAGAACGATGGAGAGGATGGAAGTCAGCCACACCAGCGTGGTGAGCGGAGCTTCGAAGTTGAACTTGTCGCTGTTGGCGTACTTGGCCTTGGCGATGGCGCCGTTGATGAAGTAGCCGACGCCGCTGGAGATCACCATCATGATGCGCATGCTGAAGATCCAAACCAGCAACTGCACCTGCACGGCGGCGCTGGGCACGGCGAGCATGATGAACGTAATCAGGGCAACGCCGGTGACGCCGTAGGTTTCGAAGCCGTCGGCCGAAGGTCCCACGGAATCGCCCGCGTTATCGCCGGTGCAATCGGCAATCACTCCTGGGTTGCGCGCGTCGTCTTCCTTGATTTTGAAAACGATCTTCATGAGATCGCTGCCGATATCGGCGATCTTGGTGAAGATGCCGCCGGCCACGCGGAGGGCGGCGGCGCCCAGCGATTCGCCGATGGCGAAGCCGATGAAGCAACTGCCGGCCAGGTCGCCTGGAACGAACAGCAGAATACAGAGCATGATGAGCAGTTCCACGGAGACCAGAAGCATGCCGATGCTCATGCCGGCCT
>JAPKZC010000506.1:1228-4656 GCA_026394025.1 Candidatus Solibacter sp. | reverse complement strand
TTTCGCCGTTCACCAAGTCGGAGCGGCCGTTTCTGGTGATGCCGAAGAAGGCGGGACGGGAGGCGGCGGGAGACGAAGCTGCGGGATCTGAATCGGAAGGCGACAAGAAAGATGAGGGCGGCGGAGGATTTCGCGCTCCGGGAGATGCGGCGACTTTGCCGGAGCTGATACGGTTCATGATCGATCGCACTGGCTACATCAAGGCTCTCGAAACCGACGGATCGCCGGAGGCGTTCAGCCGGATTGAAAACCTGAAGGAACTGGCCAATGCGGCGGCAACAGACTGGAAGGTCTGCTATTTCCATCATCCCCTGTACTCATCGGCGGCCTTTCATGGCTCTTCGACGGAGTTGCGCATGGTGCTCGAGCCGCTCTTTGTGAAATATGGCGTTCGCGTTGTCTTTTCGGGGCACAATCACGTGTATGAGCGCGTAAAACCGCAAAAGGGGATCTACTACTTCACCGAAGGCGCATCCGGTTCGCTGCGGCCCGGCGACTTGAGGAAGACCGCTCTGACCGCGGTTGGATATGACAGGGAGCGCTCATTCATGGCGGTTGAAATCAGTGCCGAAGAGCTGTTCTTTCAGACCATCTCACGCACGGGTATGACGGTGGATTCAGGCTCCATCCGGCGGACTGGCGACGACGCCCCTGCCGTGCCGCAAGCTCCTGCCGTTCGCCCTTGAGGCTCGCTGGCAACGCCTGAGGGGCTCGAACATCTGAGCGTCGAGGCGTCGCCGACGAGCGGAAGTGGGGCCGGCACTGATCCGCTGGGCCGGGATAAGCTCCTCCCGCAAACTTCTCCGCCCGCCCATCCGGCGCAGCGGCCTTTCGAGCGACTGACGTCGTGGGCGTCTTCGACCGAAACCGGAGCCTCACTGCAGCCGGGGAGTCCTTCAATCCCCGACATCTTGCCGCGCCGCTTCAGTCGCGCCCGGCGTTTCACCATCACGGGCTTCGGTCGGTCCGAGTTCGATCCCGGGCCGCTTGGTCTTCGCCGGGCGTGCGATTCCCGACGAAACCAGGTAGCCAAGCTCTCGCAGCACCCGCAGGAAGGCGGCCTCAGAGGCCACCGGGACCACCAGGCGCCTGTCACCAACCAGCGTACACAGCTTGCGCATCCGTGCCTCGCCGGCGAGCATCGCGGCCAGAGCGGCATCGGCGCATTCGATCAGCCGGGCCAGGCCGCAATCACGAATCGCCGTGCTGCGCAGGGCGACATCGGCCAGCAGGTCTTCCACAGTGTCGGGAATCGCGCTGAAGCCGCGGCCTTCGAGAAACTCGCGGATCTCGCTCACCGGCCGGCCGTCCGCGATTGCGCTCAGCAGCTTCAACGGCTCCAGCCGCCAGACCCAATCCGCCACCGGGGTCGCGTAGGAGTTCAGTGCCAGACGATCCGCAGGCTCCAGCTCCGCATCAACCACGACAATCTCGAGGCTCGGCAACACGCGGAACAGCGGCTTGTCCTCCGCGGCGACGGGCTGATAATTCGATTCCGCGCCTAGGCACCAGGCGCCCAATGGGGTCAGCCGTAGGTACATCAGCCCGTCGTACCGGCTGAAGAAGGGCAGTGCATCCGTGCCCCACATGTCGCGGAAATCCGCACGCGCGTCCGCCGGCGGAATCAGGGCTACGTCGATCAGTCCGAGGGTCGCGGCATACTCCAGTAACAGGCAGAAAGCGTATCGATCGTCGAGCAGAGGCCCGCTCCCGTCGTAGCCCAGCGAACCGTACTGTTGATCGCAGATGTAGAGGCCCCAGGCGTCGCGGGTCACCGTGAAGTCGTTGCCGCTGGCGGTCAGGTAGCGCAGGAAATCGTCACTCGACACCCACGCGCCGGCCGGGCATTCCGCCAGGCCGATGGCGATCGATTCCCGCCGCCGCGCCACACTGGTGAGTCCGCGCTTGCCTTTTCCGGACTGGCCTTTCACACAGTCGATGCGCGCCAATTCGTCCAGCAGCGTCGTTCCCATCCAGCTGTTCCAGAGCGAGCGCAGGGTCTTCGCAGCTGGCGCGGACAACGCCTGGCGGCCCGTCTTGGTCAGCTGCAGTCGCGTGCCCGAGAGTTGGGCCAGCTTTCCGGCCTGGATCAGCAGCGGCCAGGCAAAGGCCCGGATCGGCCCGGCGTTCTCGTCGTCCCATCCGCTCTTGGGCGGCACATGCGGGTAGTAGTCGCCGCCATCCAGGATCGCAGTGATGGAGACAACGGCTGCGCTCGAAGGCCGATGCGTCTTGTCGCTCACCGTCAGCTTTCCAGCATCCACCAGCCGCAGCACCGCGAGCAGCTCCCGCTGCGCCTTTCGCTCCGTCTCATGGATGGTGAGCGGCTCCGGCTCGTCCTCGGCGGGCTGCCCTGATGGGGGCACATAGATGGGCGGGAGCCTCTCGAGCCCAGCGAGGGTGGTCCGGCGTGGCGCCGGCACAAACGTCTTCAAGCGCTGCTTGAGGTCCGTGGGCATCACGCCGCCATAGAAGAAGAAGCGCAGCGGCGACGGTTTCGCCCCGCGCCCGTACTTGCCCGCCACACCCCAGTCCGGATCCTGCCCATACTTGGCGCGGAGGCGCTTGGCGTCGAATCGAAACGCCGTCGAGTGCACCACCTCGGCCACCGCCGCTCGCTGCATCTCGTCGAGCCCCTCCCAGACGCCCCGCAACCCCGCGCCCGCCAGGTGCCTGACGATGACGGCGGCCATGTCCGCCTTCCGCGTGGGCGGTTTCTCCCCGCTCAGCACGGCGAGCCGCCTGAGGTCGTCGGCGTTCATATGCTCCAGGAGCGCGGATTCGAGCGTCGGAATCTCGTCTTCGTAACGCGCGTAGCTCATACCGGTTCTACTCCTCCTGGCAATGCTCCCACAACCGCTTCGCGCGAACATCCCCGATCAGGCAGCGCACTCCCAGGTTGTCCGACGGGTTCAGCCAGAGCATGCGGTCAAAGATGGCCCCGGCCTCCTTAAATCGGCGCAGGCGCCAGAGACAGAGCCCGTAGCAGTGCATGCAACGCAGGAACGGCCGATTGTCGAGCCAACCCCACGGCAACAAGCCGTCGAAGCCTGCGCCCAGCGAGAGCTCGCCGATCCGGAAGCCCACCTCGTAGTGCCGGATGGCCTCCTTGGGCTGGCGGTCGAAAAGCAGGTTGCCCAGGTGGGCGTGTGCGTCCAGGCAGCGCAGGTCGGCCTGGCACAGATCCAGCAGCCTCTTCTCCGCCCCCACCAAGTCGCCGGAGTCCCGCAGGTCATTGGCTTCCCCGATCGGGTCGAACCGCTCATCTCCGGAGCTGGCCCCGGGCAGCACCTGCTCCATCTCATACTCCGGCTGCGGGCCGCGCGCGATGATCGGCTTGGCCCACTTCTCGATCGGCTCACCCTCCTCGCCCCAATCCTGCTCCGCCGGATCCCAGATTCCGCACTCCTCGAGCCGCAGCGGAACCA
>JAPKZC010000506.1:0-1201 GCA_026394025.1 Candidatus Solibacter sp. | reverse complement strand
TACGGGTTGCCCGCATAGGTCCACTGCTTGCCGGGCAGGACGGCGGCAATCTCTCCAGGCACCAGGCGCCAGAGCCCGTCCGTGCGAAATGTGAAGATCCGGTCGCTCCCCAACACGCGGCAGCGCGCGGCCTTTGGCTTCACCGACAGCACGACCAGTTCACAGGGTCTGCCGAGATCGAGCGCCGCCGCGGCGCTCTGGCGCCGCACCCCGCCGCGAGTCGCCGCCGGCACGGGCTCGAGCCCCATCCAGTGCCGATACGCAGCCAGCTGACGCCCGCCCGGCACACTCAAAGGAATCAGCACGTCGCAAGCCGCCACGACGCGCTCGGTGCCATCCACTCGGCGGCACGTCGCCATCAGCCCGCGCCGCGCATTCCCGTCATAGTCGAACTTCAGCGCCTGAACCGGCTCGCCCATCACAGTCGCCGCGCAAGGCACCGCGACCTCGTCCTCGAAGGCCTGCCGGAAGGCCCGCAGCTGTTCATCTTTCCCGTTCGCGTCGACCGTGATCTCCGCAATGAGTCCGTCCAGGTCCGCCGCCTCAAGTGCGGCCAATTCGCTCTTCTTCTTCATGAATCCGCTCCTCCCCGCCCGTTCCACAAACGAGGGCTGCGCCGGAATGCCCGAGCCGGCACCAACGACGCCGCCCTGCACCTGCCACCCCGTCTCTTCCCCGTCGGCCGCGCGCCCGCGCGTGGCATCCCGCGTTGCCCTGCCGCGGTTCACCAAGTCGCACAACTCCGTATTCTATCGGGAAGCCCTCCGCGCGGTGCCACCGCCGAGGTCGACCCTTTCAGCCGCAGGCGCACGGTCACCATTCCAGCGCCGTTCCACCTGCCGAACAGCGCGACGAGAAATGGGCATGTTCCCATTTGGGGCCCCGACCCACTTCTGCCAGGAGCTGTCAGGACTCGGAATCCCGCTGGCAGCCACCCCTGACCTTTCCCCGCGGGGGTCGGCCAGCCAAGTCCCGCCAATGAGCTCCGAGCAATTGCCCTATCCTGTCCGCGCGTCTATGCGGCATATTCGAGCAAGCACTACCTTCGTGCCGGTGGCGTCTCTGACCCCCTGCCGATGCGGATATCACGCGTATCCGAGGAGGGAGTGCCGGTGCACGGGGGCGCGGATTCAGCAGCATCTCGGCAAGATCAGCGGTGCGTTGTTGGACCGCATCGATCGGCACATCGAAGTGCCGTCAG
>JAPKZC010000286.1:14237-17706 GCA_026394025.1 Candidatus Solibacter sp. | reverse complement strand
TTGGCGTGCGGCGAACCGCCGGCGCGCGCCGGCTACACCCCGTCCGTCTTTGCGGAACTGCCGCGGTTGCTCGAACGCTCGGGAAATTCCGAAAACGGGTCCATCACGGCGTTTTACACCGTGCTGGTGGCGGGCGACGACATGAACGAGCCGGTGGCCGATGAGGTCCGGTCGATTCTGGACGGGCACATCGTGCTCTCCCGTGAGATGGCGGCGCGCGGGCACTATCCCGCCATTCACGTGCTGGAAAGCGTGAGCCGCGTGATGCGCGCGGTCGGCGACCCCCGTCACGTCCTCGCCGCGAACCGCATGCGCGAGGCGCTCGCCATCTACGAAAAAAGCCGCGACTTGATCCTGCTTGGGGCCTACGAGCGGGGCAGCGATGCGCGCACGGATTCCGCCATCGACAAGATCGACGACATCGAGGCCTTTCTCAAACAAGGAACCGCCGAGGAGGCGGGTTTCGGCGACACCCAGACGCGGTTGCTGGCGCTATTCGGGGAATGATTCCATGGCCATCTTCCAGTACAGGTTGCAGCCGCTGTTGGACCGGAAGCTCGAGCGAAAGCAGGAGGCGGAACGTGAGCTTGCCCTTCGGCGCCAGGAACTGCGCGAGGCCGAGCACCGGCTCAGCCAGTTGAGGGAGGAGCAGGGCGCGGCGGAAGACCGGCGAGCGGAACGCCGCCGCACGGTGCTCACCGGCGCATCTGGCGGCGAGGATATCCGGCGCCGGGTCGATGACGTGGCGCTGCTTTCCAGGCGCATCGAGAGCATCAAGGACGAGATCATGTCGCAACGCCTGCAGGTGGAAGAGAGCCAGGAAAAGGTGGACCAGGCGGTGGCCGGATTGGCCGCGGCCACCCGCGAGCTGGAGATTCTGAACAAGCATCGCGCCAAGAGCGAGCGGCGATTTGTCGCGGAAGTAGACCGCAAGGAGGCCATCGAACAGGACGAGATCGCTTCCACCCTCTATGAAGCACGGAGGCGGTCGTGAAAACCAATGAGACCCGCGCGGCTTCCCAGCCGCAACGTCTGCCGGCAAGCGAAGTCCCCAGGAAGAAGGAGGCGTTTTCCAAGATCCTGGAGCGTAAGAGCGGCGAGGAGAAGACGCCTGCAGTCGTGCCGCAGGCCTCTGTTCAACCGCTGCTCCAGCGCAACGCCGCCAGCGAAGAAGCCCGGCCGGTGCGCGGCACGGTGACCGTGGACCTCGACGGCCTGGCGCGGGAAATCCAAGTCACCGTGCGCGGCAGCGATTTGCGCGAAGTGGAAATCCAGATGGATTCGAAGACCATGGCCGGCTTGCAGATCCGGATCACCCGGGAGAACGGCAAGTTAAACGTGCGCATGCAAACCAATTCAGCCGACGTTTCCCGCCTGCTGGCGCAGCAGAGCGACGCCCTGGCGCAACGTCTCGAAGCGCGCGGCTACCAGGGCGCGGTGGTGCAGGTGCAGAGTCCTTCCTCGGCCGGCATGGGCGATGCGCGAGGCAAGGAACGGCGCGGCCAGGACTCCGGAGACCGCGGAAATTCGAAGCAGCGGCAGGAGCGTCAGGACCGTCAGCGATGACTACGGATCCACAGATCGAGGCCGTTCAGCCGTTTCAACTGGCTCGCCTTGACGGTCACCGGCGTGACGAGATCTCGCTCTGGAACTGGTATTCCGCCGTGTTTCCGGCGGTGGCGGATTGGCGAATCTGGCTGCGCGACGTGGCCGGCCATCTCCTGCGGCAGCCTGGACCGTCGAAGGTCCGGGTGGTGAAGACCAACTTGCTCGAAGCCGGCCAACCGGCGGAGCGAGTGTGGCTGGAAAACCCGGAATTCGGCATCGGACGCGGCCCGGACAACACCGTCGTGCTGCATGAGGCCACCATCACGCGCAACCACGCCCGGCTGCGGCGAGACGGCGATTCGGTGCTTCTCGAAGACCTGGGCAGCGCCATGGGAACCATCATCAACGGATCGAAGCTTCCGGCGGGAACCTCCGTGGAACTTTGCGATGGCGACGATTTCGTGATCTTTCCTTATCGCTTCCGGATCGAAGTCGAGCGGGAGTGGATTCCCGATACCGATGCCGCGATTTCCCAGACCAGTTGCTTCCCGCTGGCCTGGGCCGAGTTCCGCGATAGTTGCCCGGCCGGCTGGTTCTTGCCGGCGCTGCACGTGGAGCCGACGGGCCTGCTGGCGTACCTGGCTGCCGACGAAGGTTTTCTGCGCGGTCTGGCGGACCGCCTGCTGTCCCCCATCGAGGAAGATGCGCCTGGATGGCCGCCCGCGGCCGAAGGCCTGATTGAGCTGCTTTTGCTGTCCGTGGCCGAGCGGGCCAACCGGGATCTGGCCTTCCCCTTCCAATTCTCGTTGGGCAGGCTCGCCCGCCCGCCGCGCCTCGCGGACCACGCTAGGGGAATCGCCGCGGCCGCTACCCTGGACCTGGGTGGCGTCCGCGGGGCCATGCGCCTGTTTCTCCCGTTCGACCTCCTCAACGGCATGCGCCAGCGATGGTCCCCCCGGCGGCCCGACGGCCTGGCGCGGCAGGCCACCTGGCGCTTCGCGGTTTCGGCGGGACACGTGGAGCTCAATGCGCGGGAGTGGAATTCCATCGAGCGCGGCGACGTCGTGCTCTATGCCGCCGAGCCGGCGCTGCTGCTCCCGGACGACGATCGCGCCGGTTGGCAGGTTACGTGGGACGGGGCGGCGCGAGTCTGCCTCACCGGAAGGTTGGATAGGAGAGTGAGCATGCCGGAAAAAACAGATGACGGGCCCGCCACCTTTCAGGACCTGCCGCTGCGCGTGCAGATCCTGATCGACGAGCACGAGATGACGCTCGCCCAGGCGGAGTTGCTGGCGCCCGGCTCGGTACTCGATCTCAACCGCGATCCGCGGGAGCCGGTTCGCCTGGCGGTGAACGGCCGCGTGGTCGGCACCGTGGAACTGGTGGAGATCGAAGGCCGCCTCGGGGTCAAGATTCTCGGATGGAGCAATCGATGATGGCTCTGTGGCTGGCGCAGCAGACATCGCCGGACTTCCCCGGCGGCTCCCCCTTGTTCGATTTCTTCAAGGTGATGTTTGTTCTGGCCGGCATCGTGGTGCTGGCGTGGGCGGGCCTGAGGTTGTGGCTGCCGAAAATTGGAGGCCTGCGGACCCTGCGGGCGGACCTCATCGAGGTAATCGCGCGCCAGCCCCTGGAAGCCCGCAAGACGCTTTATGTGGTCAGGGCCGGTTCGCAGCACCTGCTGCTGGCGTCGTCGGGCGATACCTTCACGTTGCTCCGGGAGCTTCCGGCGGAAGCGGTTCCAGATCAAGTTGCGCCGGCCACCGGAGGCTTTTCGCAGCGCCTTCGCAGGCTGCGAGGCGAAGGACAGTGACCCTATGAATTCCCAGTTCGCCAACCCCGTCGTGATGGTGATCGTACTCGGCGCGCTATCGCTGGCGCCGTTCGTGCTCATCATGATGACGTCTTTCGTCAAGATCTC
>JAPKZC010000286.1:2902-14226 GCA_026394025.1 Candidatus Solibacter sp. | reverse complement strand
GTGATCACGGGGTTGTCGTTCGTGCTGACGCTCTTCGTCATGGCGCCGGTGGTGGAGCGCATGTACCAGGCCTCCGGCAACATCGCCAACACCAGGGATATCTTCTCCGAAGCCAGCGTGAAGAGCCTGTTCGACGCGGCGCAAAACGGCAAGGAGCCGCTGCGCAAATTCCTCGCCCGGCACAGCCATCCGAAGGACCGGACGCTGTTCATGGAACTCGCCGCGCGCCTGGAGCGCCAGCAGGAACCGGACGCCACCGCGCCTGCACCGCCGCCGGCACCGGCCGCGCCGCCACTGGCACAGGCCGCACCGCCGCCTCCCGCCACGCCACCGCCGCCCCTGGTGGACAAGGAGGATTTCCGCGTTCTGATTCCATCGTTTGTCACCAGCGAACTGAAGAACGCGTTCCAAATCGGATTCCTCATCTTCGTGCCATTCCTGATCATCGATATGGTGGTGGCCAACGTTCTGCTCTCCATGGGAATGAGCATGCTTTCGCCCTCGGTGATCTCGCTGCCGTTCAAACTGCTGCTGTTCGTGCTGGTGGACGGCTGGTATCTGGTAGTGCGCGGGCTGGTCCTCAGCTACGCGTAGGAGGAGTATCGATGAGTACCGACGCCATCCTCAGGATTCTCCGCGAAGGGCTCTTGCTGGTCCTCGTGGTTTCAGCGCCCCCCATGCTTGCCGGAATGATCACCGGACTGATCGTCAGCCTGCTCCAGGCGACCACCCAGATCCAGGAGCAGACCCTGAGCTACGTGCCCAAGCTGCTCGCCATCTTTCTCACCCTGGCCATTGCCGGCCCTTGGATGTTGAGCCAGATGATCCGCTTCACCGCGACCATCCTGGACAGCATCTCCCAGGTCAGATAGCCGGGCCATGGACTTACTACGTACCGCCGAGCGCATCCTGGCTACCGCCGGCATCCACACGGACCTGTCCACCTTCCTGGCGTTATTCGGCCTGGCATTCGCCCGCGTCGTGACGGCCATCTACTTCGCGCCGTTCTTCGGTGGCAACAGTGTGCCCTCGCGAGTGCGCGTGGGCCTGGCCGTGATCCTGGCCGCGCTGCTGGCGCCGAACCTCGCCCGGACCGGCGGCGCCGCGCTGAGCCCCCTGCTGTTGGTCGCCCTGCTCGCCAAGGAAGTCCTGGTGGGCGCCATGCTCGGCGTGGTCTGCCAGTTCGTCTTCTACGGGATTCAGATGGCCGGGACCCTCATCGATACGCAGCGCGGCATGAACCAGCTCAACTATGTCGCGCCCCAACTGGCCGGGCCCACGTCCGTGCTCGGGCAGCTCAAGCTACAGACGGCGATCGTCGTATTTCTGATTTCCAATGGGCACCTGATGTACCTGCGCGCGCTCGATACCAGCTTCCGCGAACTCGGCGTGCTGACCTTCCCTCGCATCGCCCCCGGCTCCATGGCGCTGATGGAGACCGCCGCGCGGCTCAGCGCCAACGCTCTCCTGATCGGGCTCCAAATGGCGGCTCCGGTATTAATCTCCCTGCTGATGGTGGACGTGGCGTTCGGCATTCTGGGACGCGTTGCCTCGCAGGTCAACGTTCACCAGGAAAGCCAGCCGGTCAAGGCTCTGGCGGGCATCGGCGTGGTCCTGCTGGCCAGCGGTTATCTGATGAGCCAACTCGAACTTCAACTCGGCAACATGATCGGCGCCGTGAACCAGATGACGCGGGTGCTGCGGCCATGACAACATTTGGCGCCCTCTGGCCGATAATCCGAAACTGAATGCCGGGAGAGAAGACAGAACAACCGACTGCGAAGCGCATCCGCGAGGCGCGCAAGAAGGGGCAGGTATTCAAGAGCCCCGACATCACCCAGGCGCTTCTGTTCCTGACGGCGGCCGGAATTCTGGCGGGCTTCGGCGGGGTCTTCGTCGATCAGCTTCGCAAGCTGCTGACGGATTTCCTTCAGCCGGCGACCTTCAGCGACGCGGTCGGTCCCGCCCTCCTGCTGGATCGCACCGGCACCGCTTTCGCCCGCTTCCTGCTGTTGTGCGCGCCCATGCTGGTGGCGCTGGCGATGGTGGCGGCTGCTGCCGTTTTCCTCCAGGTGCAGCCCCTGTTCTCCCCGGAAGTGGTCATGCCCAAGCTCGATAAACTGAATCCGCTCAAGGGCTTTCAAAACATCTTTTTCAAGTCCAAGACGTACATCGAGTTGCTCAAGAACCTCGCGAAGTTCACCATCGTCCTGGTGCTGGCTGGCATCGTGATCCGGAGTTCGCTGCGCGATGCCGTGATGGCTTCGCGGTTGAGCGTGGAGAGCGCCGGCGCCCTGGCGGGAGGGCTGGTTTCCTCCTTCCTGCTGCGCGCGGGCGTGGTGTTCCTGCTGATTGGCGCCGCCGACTTTCTGCTCCAAAAGAAGCTCTACATGAAGAGCCTCATGATGAGCAAAGAGGAGGTCAAGCAGGAATACAAGCAGGACGAGGGCGATCCGCACGTGAAGCAGATGCGCAAGCATCTCCATGAAGAGGCGCTGCTGGGCGGGGCGACGGTCAAGGTGCCCAAGGCGGATGTGGTGGTGATCAACCCGACCCACCTGGCCATCGCCTTGAAGTACGACGAGAAATCCATGGGCGCCCCGGAGATCGTGGCCAAGGGCCGCGAGGAACTGGCCGCGAAAATTCGCGAAATCGCCGAGCGGCACAAGGTTCCGATCCTGCGCAACGTGCCGCTGGCGCACAGCCTGTACGCCGTCGAACTGGGACGGGAGATTCCCGAAGACCTATACGAGGCGGTGGCGGAGGTCCTGAACTGGGTCTTCCAACTGCGGCAGGAGAGAGAGTCATGAGCGTGCGGATACAGTACACCATTCCGGGTTGGGAACCGGCTCTGCCGGCGGCTCGCCTGAACGCGACCGAAAGCGGCAGCGCCTTCGACGCCAAGCTGCGTGAGTCGGCCACGGCGAGTCCGGAAAGCTGGCACGAGTTGCTGCGGCTCGGCCGTCCACAGCCCGGCGAGTTCCACCTGACGCCGCCACCGCGCCCGGCGGCGCTCTCCTATTCCGATGTGGATGAAAGCCGCCGCCGCTGGCACGGTCTGCTGGGGCGTCGGCTTTCCGAACAACCCTCCGACCCCAAGGTGGCCGGCATGTTGACCATGCTCGCGCAATTGCAGGAGGGGGAAGATGCAGTTGCCGCACGCACCATGATGGATTCGCGGGGGTAAGCCATGCAGCCGAGTTGGACTGACGAAGAAGTGTATCTCATTGCCGAACGCGCCTGCGAACTCGCCATGCAGGGGCGCTACGAACACGCGCATGTCCTCTTCGAAGGGCTGGCCGCGGCGGCGCCCGCCAATGTGTACGCCCGGCGGTCCCTGGCGGCGATCCAAATCAGGTTGGGCCGCCACGCCGACGCGCTGGCAACATTGGATGCCAATCCGGCCACGTTGCGCGACGCACGCTCCCGGCAGCTTCGTTTCGAAGCCTTGCTCGCGCTTGGCCGCCTGGCCGAGGCCGCCGCGGAATTTCCGAATGTGCGCTCCCACCTCGACCCACCCGCCGCGCGCCGCTTCGCGCTGCTCCTCGAAGCACCGCGTCAGTAAGCAACTCTGCGCGGGCGCACCCGATAACTAGGGCGCCCGGAAAGAATGGTCCGGAATCAAAACTCGCAAGGAGAATAAGTTCATGCCAGGCATAGCACCTACCGGCGGCCCGTGCACCGCAAAAATCACCATCGCACTCAACCAGAGCGGAGTCACCGAAGCGCATCTGCAAAGCGACGCTGGCAAAGCGATTCTGTCGCTCCAGCTTCAGGCGAAATCCACGCTGGAGAACCTCAACCTCAACAGCAGCGCCGGATCCGCGGCGAGCGGCGGCGCGTCGGCCACTCCCGGTGCCTTCTCCGCCCTTGGGACGGACATGAGCGCGTGGAACAGCAAGTTCGACAAGATGGGAGAGATGGGCGCGGCCCTCGACTCCATGGAGTCCCAGGCCCAGGATCTGATGAAGAGTCCCAAAAAGGAAGACCAGCTCAAAGGCCAGCAGATGATGCAAGCCGTCACCCAGATCATGGAAGCGCTCATCAAGGCGATCCAGTCGATGGGCGATGCGGCCAAGCATGCCATCGACGCCTCCCAGTCTCACTAACACACGGAGTGTGGCCGCCGCTCGTGCCACCAACGGTCAGCGATCATGTCAATCAATCTCGATTTGTTCGAGCAGGTGGTGGACGGCAAGGTTACGTTGGTCGAAGCCTTGGGCCTCTCCCCCAACGTGGTGGAGGTGTTCGCCATCCTTGGCTCCCAGTGCTACGAGCAGGGCCGCTACCACGACGCCCGCTCCATGTTCCAGGCCGCGGCAACCCTGGATGACGGCAGTTACCTGGGACATGCGGGCCTGGGAGCCCTGGCGCTGGTGGAAGAAGATCTCGATGGCGCGCTGGTGAGCCTGCGGCGCGCCTACGATCTCAACCGGAAGGACCCCGCCGTATGCGGAAACCTGGGCGAGGTCCTGCTGCGCCAGGGCCAGACCGAGGAGGCCGCGCGATACCTGGGCGAATCGGCCGCGCTAGATCCCGGCCATAACAATCCCTACGCCAATCGCGCGCGCGGAATCCTCCACGCAATTCAGCGGGCATAGGTGGACGGGCGTGGCGGACGCCCGATGGCAAGCAACCGCGGCGCAGTGGCGCCGATAACTGGGCTGAAAGGCTCGAAAGCGAAAAGGAGATAGAGAAATGGGAATGTTGGATGGAATTGCCGGCGGCTTGTCGCCCATGAGTATGATGCCCGGCGGCGACGTGCTCGCGGTGGTATCGAAGGGTCTCGATCTCATCAAGCAACTGATGGATCAAAACAACACGGGTGGGGCCGATGCCATCCTCAAGTTCCTCAGCGACATCGTGGGGAACATGCCGAAGGACGCGTCCCAGGCCGCCGACCCCCAACCGTTCACTGCGCCGCCGCAGTCGGGCGCCCACGAAGGCCAAACACTAAGTATCGATGTCAACCTTCAACCGTCCAACGCGCAAATCACCAGTCACGACGTGCTCCCCTCCGTCGATGGCAGCGCGCAGGGCGACCAGGCGCTGAGTAACTCGGCCCGGCCGTTCGTCGAAGGCAGCGAGTCTTCGAAATCCCGCGCCCTCGCTCCCGGCTCCAACGAATGGACGGCGGTACTGTGGGCCATGCAGCAGAATCCCAACATCCGCTACGATGCCGACGCGCAGCGCTTCTTCGTGCAAATGTCGGACGGCGGCAAGCGCGATGTCTGCTCGCTTCAGGACGTGAACAACGTGGCTAGCCAGAACGGCGGATTTGACCGGAACCATCCCACCGCGGCCGCCGCCATTGGCGACTTCCTGAAGAACTCCATCAGCTCGGAAAAGCTGCCCAACTCGCTCTCCGCCACTATTTCCATCGATCTCGCGGATCTGGCCAGAAGCGGTTCCGGCAGCGGCGCAGGCGCCAACCAGGGCGGCGTCTCGCTGGACGATCTCAACGCTCAGATCGATGAGCTGAAGAAGAAACTGAAGATGCTGGAGCAGGCCAACCAGGTGATGCATTCCGGGAACGCCATCACCGTGACCGTCGCCAGCTAGGAGAGCGGATGCCGCAGGGACTCAAGCAGAAGTTGACGCCGGAGGCCGCCAGGCAGGTTCTGGCGGGTGAGATGCCGTTGAGCGTCCTGTTCGGAGTCTCCAAGGGACAGCTCGCCGAGATGGCCTCGCTCGGCCATCAACTGTGGAAGCAGGGACGTCGGCAGGAAGCGCAGAAGATCTTCCGCGGCCTGATTGCGCTCGACGAAAAGACCTACTACGGGCACGCCGGCATGGGTCTGGTCGCCATGTCCCAGGAGGATCTGGCGACGGCCGAGCAATACCTCAACAAAGCCTTCGAACTCGAACCGTCCGACGCTTCGGTGGCGGTCAACCTGGGCGAGGTCCTGCTTCGCCAGGGCAAGCTCGAACCCGCCATCTCCGCGCTGGAATCGGCCAGCAAACTCGACCTCTCCGGCTCCAACCCCGGGGCGGCGCGCGCGCGGGCGATTCTGACGGGGATCGGCGGTGGCGCGGCGGAGATGCGCGGCAAGCCGGTGACATCCCGATGATCGCCCGCATCCAAGCCTGGTATATCAATATCCATCACCGCCGCCATCACGGTGCTGATGGTCTCCATCTACATCTCCGACGCCACCCAGATCGCCTCGTTTCCCACCCTGCTGCTGATCACGACGCTGTACCGGCTGTCGCTCGATATCTCGGCCACGCGGCTGATTCTCGGGCAGGCCGATGCGGGCGAAGTCATCCGCTCGTTCGGCGAGTTCGTCGTGCAGGGTAACTTCGTGGTGGGCGCCGTCATTTTCCTGATCATCACGCTGGTGCAGTTCATCGTCATCACCAAGGGCGCGGAACGCGTGGCCGAGGTGTCCGCGCGCTTCACGCTGGATGCCATGCCCGGCAAGCAGATGAGCATCGATGCCGATCTCCGCGCCGGCATCATCGATTTCCAACAGGCGCGCACGCGCCGCGAAGGGCTGGCCCGCGAGTCGCAGTTCTACGGCGCGATGGATGGCGCCATGAAGTTCGTCAAGGGCGACGCCATCGCCGGCATCGTCATCACCCTGATCAATATCGTGGGCGGTCTGATCATCGGCGTGGTCATGAACGGCATGTCGGCATCGGCTGCCGTGGAGACCTACTCGATCCTGACCATCGGCAATGGCTTGGTTTCGCAGATTCCCGCGCTGCTGATTTCCATCTCGGCGGGTATGGTGGTCACCCGTGTGGCTTCCGAATCCCCGGATACCAATCTCGGGAAAGAGGTCGCGGGGCAGATTCTGCGGCAGCCAAAAGCCATCGTGGTGGCCGCCGGTCTGCTGACCATCCTGGGGCTCGTCCCCGGTCTTCCGAAAGTCCCGTTCTTCGCCCTGGCGCTGCTCACCGGATCCGTGGGATACGGACTCTTTAAGGCGAAGGACAAGCAGCGTTCACCCGAGGCCGAAAAGAAGGCCGAACTCAGTTCGAAGGGCCCGGAGTTCACGGTGACGCTGCCCATCGTCCTCCAGGTCAGCACGGACCTCACGCCCTACGTCGATCTGGCCAACGAGCAGGGCCAGCTATTTTACGAAACTCTTACCAAACTGCGCAGCAGTCTGTACTACGAAACCGGCGTGGTATTCCCGGCCATTCAGGTGAACGGCGGCAATCCGTACGCCCCCGGCAGCTATCAGTTGTGGTTGAACGAGGTGCCGGTCGCCACCGGGCAGATCCGCCTGGATATGGCCCTGGTGGATTCCCCGGCGCGAAATATCTCGGTGTTTGGCTTGCAGGGCGAAGAGACCCGCAATCCGGCCACGGGCCGTCCGGCGACATGGGTACGCAAAGATCTGCGCGAGCGCGCCCAGGCCATCGGCTTGAAGGTTTGGGATACCCACGAAGTGCTGCTGCTGCACCTGGGCCATTTCCTCCGCAAGAATGCCCGCGATTTCATCGGCATTCAGGAAACCCAGTGGATGACCGCCCGGCTCCTTCCAAGTGCTGGCCGAGGTGCTGCAGCGCCTGGCCGACGAACGGGTTTCCATCCGCGACCTGAAAACCATCTTCCAATCTTTGAGCGAATGTGGCCGGTCGGTGAACGACCCGCTGGAGTTGGTGGAGTACGTCCGCGCCGGATTGAAGCGCAAGATCTGCTACCAGTTATCCGAGGGTAAGCCCACGCTGTTCGCCTATCAGTTGGAGGGGGGGGGGGAGGAACTGTTCCGCAACGCCGTCCGGCACGGGGCCATGGGCCCGCAACTGCAAATGGAGAGCGACATGATCCGGCAGATTGTGGCCGGAACCCGGGACCAGCTCACGCCGCACATCAAGGTGCAGCCGCTGGCCACCATTTCGCTGGCGCGGACGGTGGAGTTGCAGGGAGGGGTCTAAGGAGCGCACCATGCCAAGAGAAGCCGCCACGCCCGCTGTGCCGCGGACGTTTCCCAAAATGGAATACGTCTTCCAACCGGAAAACACCGAGCCGTTCCTGCGCCGGGTGGAGAAAACGTGCAAGCAGTTGTCCGATATCGCGGCCAAGGGCACGCCGGCCGAACGGGAGCGTGCGGCCGCGGCGTTGACGGCATTCCACCGCGCCGTGGACCTGGTCAAAGAGATCGCGGAAACGCGCTTTAGGCTGGCCGCCGAGGCAACTTCCGCGGCGCCGCGCCGATAACCAGACCGGAGGAACCGCTATGTCAGTGTTGCCCTCAGTAGGAACCAGTGTCCCGTCGCCGAATATCAGCGATATCATTCAATCGGTAAGCAACCCGCCGAAGACCAGCGGATTTCGCAAGATCCTCGGAGCCGTGGCCGGCGGCGTCGGCAATCTCGTGATGCCCGGTGTGGGAACTGCCATCGGCAGCCTGATCGGCGGGCAGCAGGGCACCGGCAGCCTCCTCGGTTCGGATACGTGGCAATACATCCAATACCAGCAGCAGATGCAGCAGGAGATGCGCCAGTTCGAGATGACGTCGACCATCCTCAAGAACCGGCACGACTCCTCCATGTCCGCAATCCGCAACATGAAGTCGTCCTAGCGGCCTGTCGAAGGGAGAGATCAACGTGGCGTGGAACGTGCAAGCATCGCAAGAGCAGATCGCATTCCTGATGGAAGCCGGATTGATCTATCGGGACGCCAGGCGATTTCAGGAAGCCGAGCAGGTCTTCACCGGCGTGCGAAGCCTGGCGCCGAAGAGCGAGGTGCCCGAGGTGGCGCTGGGAACGCTGCGCTTCGCCGAGGGCAATCTCGAAGGAGCCATCCGCCACTACCAGACCGCGCTTCAGCTCAACCCGCGGAGCGCTTTTGCCCACGCCCACCTGGGTGAAGCGTACCTCTTCCGCAAGGAACCGGAGCAGGCCCGCGAGCATTTGAAGAAAGCCGGCGAGATCGATCCGCGCGGCGAGTTCGGAGAACTGGCGAGAAGCCTGATGGCTTATCTCGAGGCGGGCTTGCAGCCGTAAGTCCGACAGGGCATCATGGATATCAAACGGACACAACCCGGCCAGGTCAACTGGAACCGCGCCGCGGAATCCGAGCCGGCCGCGAAGCCGGATGCGCCGGCTCCCGCCGGCCTTGAAAAGGCCGCCGCCGGCCCCCTGCATGCCATTGGCGCCGAGTTCAAGCGGGCGGACCTGAATACCGATAAATGGCACGCCATCCTCCGCCGCTCGATTGATGCGCTGATGGATTCCTCCTCCCAACGCAGGGGCGCTTTGCCTGCGGCGGATCGCCAGAAGATCTCGGACCTGCTGGCGGCGGACCCGATCTTTACCATGCGCGTTTTTCACTACTGGGAAAAGAACCTCAACTGACCGTGGAACTGGAACTCACCATTGAATCCAAGGACTCCGGCGCGGTCGCCGTACAGCGCCTGCCGCTAAGCGGGCGCGTCGTGCTCGGCCGCGGCCCGGAGAGCCCCGTGGCGCTGGAAGGTCCCGAGATCTCGCGCGAGCACATCGCTTTCGAGGGCCACGACGGGCAGCTCTGCGTGATCGATTTGAGCGCCAACGGGAGCTGGGTCAACGGTCAGCCACTTGCCACCGGACGGCGCTACCTGCTGACCGAGGCCGACCGCGTGCAGGTGCCGGGTTACGAGATGCGTTGCACCATCCTGCCCTCTCCCCAGGCGCCGGTGTCCACCCCGGCCGCGGCAGGCGGCCCCGTGTCGCCAGTCCTGCCCGCTGCCAGCCCGGCGAAGCAATTCATGTCATCGGTCACCGGCATGGAGATTGTGGTCCTTATGCTTCTGCTGACCGCGATTGTCGTCGCGGCCGTTTATTTCCGGCTTTGAGCGGACGCGCCGGCCGCCTTTTGGTACCGCTCCAACTGCTCCTGGAACATCTTGCGCGGTCGGGAAGGCTTCTCTCCAGCGGCTGGTGGAGGCAGCAGAGCCAGCGCCTGGCGGATCGTATCCGCGGCTCCGCGGGCATCTCCGTTGACCCAGTATGCCTCGGCAAGGTATTCGAGTGTCCCCGCATCCAGCCCCTTGGTAAGCTCGTTGGCCCGTTTCGCGTAGACCAGAGCCAGCGGATAGTTGCGCAGAGGTTTCACTTCGGTTTCCATCAGGTGGCGCGCGGCGTCCTGGAGTTGCGAGCTTGGGGCGGCGGGGCGCGCCGCAAGCGCGGTGAGGTACCCGATGCCTGCCCGCGCCACGCGCTCCGCCTCTTCCATGCGGCCCGCCCGCGCCAGCAGGTTGCCCATCCGCGCCTGTTGCTCCGCCCGATAGAGCGGGTAGTTTGCGTTGGCCGGGTCGCGTTCGCTCAGGCTGGTCAGAATCTCCACCGACTTTCCGTAGTTCTCCAGCGAAGCCGCGTCCTCCTTGGCGTAACCGTGTACGATGCCGAGGTTGCGGTACGCGGCCGTCCGATGGTACGAGGCTGCCATATCCCGCGGGTCGTCCCTGGCAATACCGTCCAGAATATCGCGCGCCTCGTGGAGCGTCGCGATGGACTCGCGGTACTTCTGCTTTTGTCCCAGGTCCCAACCGATGTTGAGCAGCAGCGAAGCCCGCAGCCGCCGCACATCCATCCCGTTCCGGTCCGGCTCCGGGATGCTGCCGAGAATGCCGAGCGACCGGCTGTACATCTCGAGCGACCGCGTCGGGTCCGTCGTGGAAAGCATGTTCCCGATCACCTGGCAGGCCGCCGCCTGAATCCTCAGCGCGCGCACATTCCGCGGCTCGGCGCGCAGGGCGGTCTCGATGTGTTCCATTCCTTTGCGCACGCTCGCCATGGCCCTGTCGCCGTCCTGGGTAGAGACCCATCCGCCGCGCTGGCTGAGGTTGCGGCCCAGAAACTGGTACGCCTGCGCCGCCGATATGCGAATCTGCGGGTCGCCCGGCTTCACCGCCACCACACGTTCGAACTCGTCGGCGGCTTTTTGCACCAGAGCGAGTCCCTCGTCCGCCTTCCCGGCGAATACCAGGCCGCCGCCGAGCTGCTGATGAATCTTGGCGAGGGCCAGTCGGGCGCGCACGTCGGCGGTTTCCGTTTTGGCCAGCGGTTCGGCAATCGCCAGCGCTTTCCGGTAGCTCTCCTGGGCCTTCGGCGTGTCTCCCAAGTTCTTTTCGAAAGGGTTCCCCAACACGTCGCCGAGCCTGAGGTACCCTTCCGCCAGCTCTGCCTGAAGAGTGCGATCGGCGCTCTTGGCCGCGCTCAGGCGATCGTAGTATTGCAGGGTACGGCCCGCCATTTCCGCCTGTACCGGCGTCGAGCCGGGCAGTTTCTGGACCGAAGTGTAGAGCTCGAAGAGCAGGGAATTGGCCAGCTTGTGCGCGTCGTCGCAGCGATGGTCGGCATTCACCCGTTCCAGGCGCGCGACGTCC
>JAPKZC010000286.1:0-2866 GCA_026394025.1 Candidatus Solibacter sp. | reverse complement strand
CCGGCAATCAGCGAGAGTGCCACCAGGGCGGCCGAAGCCACGCCGAGTTTGTGGCGGCGGGCGAACTTCCGCGCGCGGTAAATCGTGCTGCCCCGGAGGGCCTGGACCGGCTGATTCTCCAGGTATCGCCGCAGATCTTCCGATAACTGCTCGACCGAGCTGTATCGCTCTGAAGCTTCCTTGGCGATGGCCTTCATCACGATCCCATCGAGATCGCCGCGCAGTCCTCGCCGCAGCCCATCGGGCGTTTCGCCGCGCAGCAGCGCCACCGTCTCCGGCGTGGCATCCGCCTCGGCCGCCGCTACCTCCAGCGCGCGCCACGCCGTGCTTGGCCGGTCCGGATCGCGTGTGATCACCGCATTGATCAGATCAGCCGGATTTCCCGTGTGGGCGTGGTGGGGCCGGCATCCGCACAGCAACTCGTAGAGAATGACGCCCAGCGAGTAGACGTCGCTCGCCACCGTGGTCTTCTGGCCGCGCAACAATTCCGGGCTGGCATATAGCGGCGTCAGAAATAGCCCGGCGGTCATGGTGTGCTCAATCGCGGTCCCCACGGGGTCGAGCACCTTCGCGATGCCGAAATCGAGCAGCTTGGGCTCGCCTTCCTCGGTGACCAGGATGTTGCTCGGCTTGAGATCGCGGTGAATCACCAGGTTTTCGTGCGCGTAGGTGACCGCCAGGCAGATCTTACGGAACAGTTCCACCCTCTTCCGGATCGGCAGGCGTTCCGTGTCGCAGTAGACATCGAGGCGGGTTCCCACCACATAATCCATCACCAGGTAGGGCTGGCCCGCCTCGGTCAGCGCTCCATCCAGCAGCCGCGCGATATTTGGATGTTCGAGACCGGCCAGAATCTGCCGCTCGGTGAGAAATCTGTGGATCATGGCCTCGGTGCCGGCCCCCGCGCGTACCAGTTTGATGGCGACTTTCTTTTCGTACTGCTGGTCGTCCCGCGAGGCGAGAAACACGGTGCCCATCCCGCCCTCGCCCAGTTCCCGCTCCACCAGGTATGGGCCGATCCGTTGAATCTCAGGTTCCCGAACGGGCGGCGCGGCGCTCCGCCGGTACGCCTCCGAGGCGTCGTGGGCGGAGATCAGCGACTCGATCTCTTCCCGCAGCGCCAAATCGCCGGCGCACGCCATTTGCAGGTGGGCGTCGCGAGCGGCGGAATCCAGGTCTACCACTTCGTGGAAGATCTCTTCCGCGCGTTTCCAGGGATCTGTTGGCATGGCTCGTCGAACGAGTATACCCCCGCACACCGCCCCGGTAGAAGACCGAGGGTCCTTTGTAGCAACTTCGCCCCGCCTCCTCCGATAAACGAAATAGAGAGGAATCCCATGCGATCGAGGACCTCGGCCGGACTCATCCAGTCGCTCTGCGTCGTTTTCTGTGCCGGCCTGGTGGTTGCCCAGCAGACTCGCACGTACCGCGATCCCGCCGGCCGCTTCTCCGTGCCGGTGCCACCGGGTTGGACCGCCGCGGCTGCCGGCGAGATGACCATGCTCACTTCCGGCGCCACCTACGGGCTCGTCGGCGTTGTCGAGGGCGGTGGCGCGGATCCGCGGCGCGTGGCCAACTTCACGGATCAATTCGGCCGGCAGTGGCAGCAATACAAGCGCCTGCAAAACGGAAACGCCAGACTCGGCGGCAGCAACGGCGCGTTCGCCCTCTATTCGGGGGTCAATCCGAAGGGTGTCGAGGCGGTTGTCAAGGCCTTGAGCGCCCCTTCCGGAACCGCTGCCTACGTCCTGATCTTCTCTTGCCCTTTGACCGGATGGGAGTCGAAGAAGCCAGGCATGGATGCCATCGAGCGGGGCTTTGCATTCGGCCGCCCCGATGCCGCCAGAACGGGCGCGGCGGAATCATCCGCTATTTCGGCCCCCCCCGGAAGTATTGGCATGCCTGCCGCTCCGCCGCGCCAATCCGCTCCGCCCCCCAGGCGGGAACTGCCCGCGGGCTTCACGGTTGTGGGCCGCAACGGCCCTTCCGGACAAGCGCTCACCGCCACTTTCACCGGCGGTCAATCCGCCAAGGCGACGTTCAGCGGCGTCTTCAAGTTCATCGCTCCTTAATTCGATGGCGCGCCCCAGTTGCGGGCAGCCTTCGCCGACCCACGTGATCGGGAGATTCAGGGCTTCTTCCATGCGGTTTACCAGGGAGCGCGCGTGCGCGGGTTGATGGTGCTCACGGTGGAGAACGGCAAGGGCTACACCAGCCTCATCTTCGATCGCGAGGACTTGTTCTCGCAATCGTTGCCGGGGCTGGCTCGCCAGATGACCGCATCTTTGCCGGCGGCCACGCGTGGCGGTAGCGGAGGACCGCCACGCCCTCCAGCCCCGCTCACCCGTACCCAACTGCTGGACGGAAGCGGCTTTCTCGGATTGCCGGCCGGATGGCGAATTACCGGGTCGTTCAAGGGTGTCGTCGATGCCGTGGGTCCGAACGGTGAGGGCGTTTCGCTGGGTGGCTACCAACAGGCATTTGTCAGTCCCCTGCCGGGCAGTCCGGCCACCATGATGTCCGGACCGTACCGGCCGCCGATCCCGGCGCTCCACCAATATTTAGACATCCAGACGCAGCGGGCCATCAGTCGCGGTCTGACCACCGTTCGCATACTGGAGCAGGCCCCGGTGCAGGCTCAAACCGGCCAGGCGGCCTACATTTCTTACGAGGTCGCCTCGCAAGGCCAGGCCCTTCAGGCGCTGGCGATGGTCAACACCTCGCCGATTGACAACACCACCTGGCTTTACTACATGTCCGTGGTACAAGCCCCCAAGGCGCGTTTTGCCCAGGAGCTTCCCACCCTGTGGGCGATCTGGAAATCCTGGAGCGTCAACCCGGCGGTCTTCCGCGAACGGATGGACGC
>JAPKZC010000326.1:14651-17973 GCA_026394025.1 Candidatus Solibacter sp. | reverse complement strand
ATCACCGTGTCGCGCGCCGAGGAGTTCGACCCCACGCCCGCCAACGTCGAAAAGCGCATGGTGCGCGGCAAGCTGGCCAATGGCATGAAGGCGGCCATGCTACCCAAGAAGATGGCAGGCGGCACGGTGTCGGTTGCCATTGAACTGCACTTCGGCGACGCCAAAACACTGGCCAGCCACAACGCCGCGGCCCAGCTTGCCGGCAGCCTGCTGATGAGCGGGACTAAGACCAGGAATCGCCAGCAGATCCAGGATGAAATGGAGAAACTGAACGCCCGCATTCAAGTCAGCGGCGGGGGCGGCGGCGGTGCAGGGGGTGGACGCGGCGGTGGTGGTGGGCGCGGCGCGCCCGGCGGCGGTGGCGGTATGTCGGGCGCCAGCGCCACCATTACCGTGAAACCGGAGAATCTGCCGGCGGCGATGCGGCTCGCCATGGAGATGCTGCGCGAGCCGGCCTATCCGGAAGCCGAGTTTGACCGCGTCAAAGGCCAGCGCGTGCGCGCGCTGGAAAACGTTCCCTCGCAGCCCGAACAGCTTTCCGCCACGGAACTACAGCGGCACCTGAGTCCGTTCGCGAAGGGCGACCCGCAGTACCAGCCGACCCGGGAAGAACAGCTCGAAGAGATGAAGAAGGTCACCCTGGCCGACGTCCGGACGTTCCACGACCAGTTCTATGGCGCCTCCCACGGTGAGTTCGTCGTGGTGGGCGAGGTGGACCAGGCCGCGGTGCAAAAGCTCGCCGCGGAATTACTGGGAAGCTGGACCACTCCCGGCCCCTACGCGCGGCTGACCAGCAGCTACAAGAAGGTGGACGCGATCAACAAGAAGATCGAAACGCCGGATAAGGAGAATGCCCAGTTCGAAGCGGGCATGCGCATCAAGCTCTCGGAAGGCGACGCCGATTACCCGGCGATGCTGCTGGCCAACTACATGTTCGGCGGATCGATCACGGCGCGCATGCCGAACCGCATCCGCAATCGGGAGGGACTAAGCTACGGCGCGTCGTCACGCTTCACTGCGCCTACCTACGGGGATTCAGCGCTCTTCTCCGCCACCGTAAGCTGCAACCCGGCCAACATGCCCAGAGTGGAAGCCAGCTTCGTCGATGAGCTGAAGAAGACCCTGCGCGAAGGCTTCACGCAAGCCGAGGTCACCGAGGCCAAACGCGCCTACGCCGACGCCCGCAAGGTGAGCCGTTCGCAGGAGACAGCTTTGGTTGGCCTGATCGCGTCGCACGAACAATTGGGCCGCACCCTGCTCCATGACGAGCAACAGGAAGCCAAGATCCAGGCGCTTACGCTGGATCAGATCAACGCCGCGTTCCGCAAGCATATGGATCCGGCGGGTGTGAGCATCGTGAAAGCCGGCGACTTCAAGAAAGTCGCCGTGTACCAGTAGGGAAGAACATCAAAGTAGTGGGGTGGACCCCGGGCGGACCCCCTTGGTCCGCGCGGGATGCCCTCGTCCCGCTGCCCGGGCAAGATATCAGCACCTTGGCGTTGGGAGCCTCCGCTCGATTCCCTTCAAGCAATTGCGCTTACAGCCGAAACTTGTTCTGATAAGGATTTCCGATTACCTGGAGAATGGATGCGCCTCAGTTGGAACGAGATCAGAGCCCGCGCTGCCCGCTTTGCCGAGGAATGGAACCATGCCCACTACGAACGTGGGGAAAGTCAGACCTTCTACAACGAGTTTTTCGAGGTTTTCGGCGTCACCCGCCGCCGTGTCGCCAGCTTCGAGGAACCCGTCAAGAAGCTCGGCGCGGAACGAGGCTTCATCGACTTGTTCTGGAAGGGCGTGCTCCTCGTCGAGCAGAAGAGTGCTGGCCGGGATCTCGCCCGCGCCAAGGAACAGGCCCTGGACTACTTCCCCGGCCTCAAGGAGCATGAGCTACCCCGATATATCCTGGTAAGCGATTTCCAGACGTTCGAACTATACGATCTGGAAGACGGCACCCGCGCTCGATTCGCGTTACGGCAGTTTCCCGAGCACGTTGAGGATTTCGTCTTCATTCTTGGCGTCCAGAAGCGGGCTTTCCACGATCAGGATCCGGTCAACATCGAAGCCTCGGAAATAATGGGTAAGCTGCACGATGCCCTGAAGGAATCCGGCTATGAGGGGCACAATCTGGAGCGGTTTCTCGTCCGCCTGGTCTTCTGCCTGTTTGCCGACGATACCGGCATCTTCGATACCAGAGACATCTTTTCGACACTCATCGCCCAACGAACCAAACCGGACGGCAGCGACACCGGGTTGTGGCTGAGCCAACTCTTTGAGGTCCTAAACACCCCCGTCGAGCAACGGCAGCACAGTCTTGATAGCGACATGTCGCAGTTTCCCTACGTCAACGGCGACCTCTTCCAGGAGCGCCTGCCGATCCCAGCTTTCAACTCCGCGATGCGCTCGCACCTCATCGATGCGCTGAACTTCAGTTGGGACGCCATCTCGCCGGCCATCTTCGGATCGCTGTTCCAGTCAGTCATGAACCCGAAGGAGCGCAGGTCTCAGGGCGCCCACTATACGACGGAGCGGAACATTCTGAAGGTAATCGAGCCGCTCTTCCTCGACGAGCTGCGCGATGAGTTCAAGCGCCTCACCGGGCGACGCGATAGCGGCCGCCGCAAGGCCATCGAAGCGTTACATCTGAAACTCTCGACGCTCCGCTTTTTCGACCCGGCTTGCGGTTGCGGAAACTTCCTGATTATCACTTATCGCGAGTTGCGGCTTCTGGAAATCGAACTGCTGAAGGCCCTGCGCAAGGACGGCCAGCTATCGCTCGACGTGTCCCAGATGTCCCGCATCGATGTGGACCAGTTTTTCGGCATCGAACTGGGCGAGTTCCCCGCGCGCATTGCGGAAGTCGCGCTGTGGATGATGGACCACATCATGAATAACAAGCTGTCGCTGGAGTTCGGCGAAAGCTATGTTCGCATTCCCCTGAAAAAGTCGCCGCACATTCTTTGCGCCGACGCCCTTGAAATGGACTGGGCAAGTCTGATCGCACCGGGCGAATGCTCCTACGTTCTCGGCAATCCGCCCTTTGGCGGCGCCAAGTACCAAAGCGAAAAGCAGAGGGCCCAGGTGCGCCGGCTGGCTCAACTCGGCGGTAGCGGCGGAACTCTCGACTATGTAACCGCGTGGTTCATCAAGGCCGGCGCATATCTGCAACAGTCTCACGCCCCCATCGGATTTGTTGCAACGAATTCCGTCACCCAAGGAGAGCAGGTAGCGCAGCTCTGGCCCCTCCTCTTCGATCGCTACAGCCTTGAAATTAGTTTTGCTCACCGCACCTTCGCTTGGGGCAGCGACGCTCGCGGTGTGG
>JAPKZC010000326.1:12164-14617 GCA_026394025.1 Candidatus Solibacter sp. | reverse complement strand
GCGCACGTTCACGTCGTGATTATCGGCCTAACCAGACGGGATAGCCAACCGCCTGAAAAACGCCTATTCAGCTACAGCGACATCAAGGGCGATCCCACCGAAAGCCGCCACGTAGCGCTCACGCCGTATCTTTTCGATGCCGGCACAGTTGTAAACCGGCATCTTGTCGTTGAAGAAGCGCGCCGCCCATTGTGCAATGTCCCACAACTCTTTACCGGTTGTCAGCCTATCGATGATGGGCAGTATATCTTCACCGCCGAAGAGTTGGCCGAGTTTTTAGCTCAAGAACCGAATGCCAAGAAATACATCCATCCGTTTATAGGCTCGGTAGAGTTTATTAACGGATGCGACCGATGGATTTTGATTCTCGACGGCGTATCTCCGGGGGAGCTGCGCTCCATGCCGGCTGTCATGCGGCGAATCGCAGCAGTGCGAAAATCCCGTTCCCTAAGTCGCAGAACTTCCACGCTGCAACTGGCGGAAACACCCACTCGCTTTCAGGTTACGGTTATCCCAGCCGCCCCTTTTCTAGTTGTTCCCGAGGTCAGCTCGGAAAGGCGCCCTTACGTGCCAATCGGCTGGCTCCGCCCACCTACTATCCCAAGCAACCTTGTAAGAGTATTGCTGGATGCCGATTTGTGGCACTTTGGAGTGCTCACCTCGGCGATGCACATGGCATGGCTGCGCCAAATCGGAGGACGCCTGAAGAGCGACTACCGCTACTCTGTTGGCATCGTATACAACACTTTTCCTTGGCCGGACTGCACCGATCAGCAGCGGGCTAAGATCCGCACGCTCGCGCAAGCCGTTCTCGATTCTCGCGCTCAGTTTCCGCAAGCAACTCTTGCAGACCTCTACGATGCCGACGTCATGCCTCCACGACTGCGCAAGGCGCACCGAGATCTCGATGCTGCCGTGGACAAACTCTATCGCGCCACGGCTTTCACGGGAGACCGCGACCGCGCGGAACAACTTTTCGGGCTCTATGAAGCCCTCATTGCGCCTCTTATGGCCGCGGCTGCCTCACCCAAGGGACGTCGCGGCAAAAGAGTCACGTGAACAAGACCCGTGTCATCCACGTTCGAGGTTTTTCGATTGCAGCACTTCGCGCACTTTAGCCGTCAACGTGGCCTTGGTGAAGGGTTTTTGGATGAAGGGTGCGGCGCGGTCGAATCCAGGGAGGCGCAGGACCGGGTGCTCGGTGTAGCCGGACATGAAGAGCACTCGTAGATTGGGGCGCGAGGCAACGGCTTTCTCCGCGACTTCCACGCCATCGGCTTCCGGCAGTACGACGTCGGTCAGCAGCAAGTCCAGCGGGGTGGAGAATTCGTCGCAGATGCGCAGGGCCTCATGCGGCGTGGCGGGGGCAACCACGCGATAGCCGCTGCTTTTCAGCATCGACACCACCAGATGGCGAACGGTTGCATCGTCCTCCACCACCAGGATGGTTTCGCCAGTCCGCTGCGCAGGCATGGCGCCGGAGGCGCCCTTGGCGTCCGCCGGTGTGAGTTCATTGGCGCGTGGCAGGTAGATGGAAAACGAGCTGCCCTTGTTCGGTTCGCTCGATACCCGGATGTGTCCTCCGCTCTGCTTGACGATGCCGTAAACGGTGGAGAGTCCGAGGCCGGTACCGCGGCCGACTTCCTTGGTGGTGAAGAAGGGCTCGAAGATATGGCGCATGGTCTCCTCGTCCATGCCTTGCCCGGTGTCGCCAACGGAGAGGCGGACGTACTCTCCGTCAGCCAAGTCCGGGAAGAGCGGCCGCGCTCCATCGCGTCGCGGGCATTGACAGCCAGGTTCAGGACGATCTGATCCATCTGCCCGGGATCGGCGAAAACGTCCCACAGGCCGGAGGCCAAGGACGTGTGAATCTGGATGTTCTCTCCCAACAGGCGGGAAAGCATGCGCTGGGTACTGCCGACGTTGGAATTCAGGTTGAGGCGGATGGGCTGTAATATCTGGCGGCGGCTGAAGGCTAGCAACTGGCGGGTGAGCGAAGCGGCGCGCTGCGCGGCCACCAGAATCTCATCCACCGAATCGCGGTGCGCATGCTCAGGCGATTGGTCGGCGCGGATCATTTCGGCGTAGCCTTCGATGACGGTGAGCAGGTTATTGAAGTCGTGCGCGATGCCGCCGGCCAGTTGTCCCACGGCCTCCAGTTTCTGCGATTGCCGGAGTTCCTCCTCAAGGCGTTTGCGTTCGGTGATATCGGTGGTCATCACCAGCGTAGCGGCGATATCGCCGAACTGGATGGGATGCGCGGCAATTTCGACGACCAGGATGGTGCCATCTTTTTTGCGGTGCCGCCATGGACCGTCGGTGTGGGGTGTGCGTGTGGAAGCCCGGGTGTGTTCGAGCAGCGCGGGCACATCCTCCGGAGGCCGAATGTCGCGCAAGGTCATGCCCAGGAATTCCTGGCGCGTGTAGCCATAGCGTGCGATTGCAGCCTGGTT
>JAPKZC010000326.1:0-12116 GCA_026394025.1 Candidatus Solibacter sp. | reverse complement strand
TCGAACACCCACATCGGTTGGGGGTTGGCTTCGAACAGCAGGCGGTAGCGGCTTTCCGACTCCTCCAACTGGCGCTGCGCGCGCCGCCGCAGCGTTACATCGCGGAACACCAGCACGACGCCGCTGACGTTCCCCTGCTCGTCGTGGATGGGCGCGGCGCTATCGTCGATCGGAATCCGGCCGCCGTCAAGGGCGATCAGGATCGCGTGATTGGCCAGTCCCACCGTCACGCCGTCGCGCAGCACTTTGACGGTGAGGTCCGGCACGGACAGGTGCGAGAGCTCATCTTCGACGCGGAATACGTCCGGCAGCGGACGACCTTCGGCGGTACCGCTGGTCCAGCCGGTGAGCGCTTCGGCGATGGGGTTCATGAAGTGAATGCGGCCATGCGGCCCTCGGTGTCGGTGGCAATCACGGCGTCGCCGATGCTGCGCAGCGTGGTGGCCAGGGCGGCGCCCCCTCGCACCTCGCGCTCGCGCGTCAATTGCAGATCGGAGATCAGTTGGTGCTGGGAACCCAACAGGCGATTGATGCGCCGCGTGGCAAACCAGAGCAGGCCGAAGAGGAACAGGGATCCGAACTGGACCACAATGCGGGTCTGGTAACCGTGCCGTTGCGCGCGGGCGGCGTGCTGGCGAAACAAATCGTTCTCCTGAGCGATGACGCGCGCCGCCAGCGTGCGGATCTGGTCCATGGTCTCTTTGCCGCGATCGGTGCGATCAAGCGCGGAAGCCAGATCCCCCTGCTGCCGGATGCGGATGGTTTGCGCCCAATCGTCAAGTTCGGCGGTGATCAGCGCGGAGAGGTGGGCGCAATCCTCGGGGTTGGCGGCCTGCGGCCAGCTCAGTATCTGGCGCGCGGGTGCGATCTCCGACACGGACTGATTGTAAGCAGACAGGTAGCGCGGGTTGCCGTTCAGCAGATATCCCGTCTGGTTGGTTTCCGCGTCCTTGAGGTCCGATAGCAATTCCTGGGTCTGTTCGACGAGCAATCGCGAGCGTTCCGCGCCTGCGGCAGCGTCGCGAAAAGCCTGACTGTCCCAATAGGAGTAAACCGCCATCGCGATCACGATCATCATGGCGACTGGCAGCCAAAGACTGTGCGATGTTCGCGGCACCTGGGATCGCGGGCGTTGCATGCCCTGACAGATAGAGTATCAGCCGGCGATGGTGTGCTCAAGGGTTTGATACTCTGGGGTCTGCAATGATACTGGCGATCGACATTGGCGGTACAAAATTCAGCATGGCGGTGTTCGAAGGCGACCGCATGGTGCGCCGGGAATCGCGGGCCACCGAGACGAGCGGGGGCCGGCAGTGGATGGTGGCGCAGATCGCAGAAATCGCCGGCCAGTGGCGGCGGGAGTTCAAACTGGAGCGGTGCGGCATCGGGTTCGGCGGGCCGGTGAACTTCGCAGAGCAGCGCGTGGTGCTTTCGACTCATGTGGGCGGCTGGCGGGACTTCGATTTGTGCAGCTTCGTGCAGGAAGCCGCGGGCGCGCCCGCCATCATGGATAACGATGCCAACGCGGGCGCCATCGGAGAGGCCGAATTCGGCGCCGGGCAGGGCTGCTCGCCGCTATTCTACATGACCCTCTCCACCGGAATCGGCGGCGGCATTTGGGAAGGCGGCCGCGTCTGGCGCGGCGCCGATTCCTACGGCGGCGAGATCGGGCACCTGTCTATCCGCCCCGATGGACCGGAGTGCCTGGGCGGCGAACGCGGGTGTCTGGAGCGGCTCTGCTGCGGCCTCTGGTTGCAGCGCGATTACGGGAAGAGTGCCCGGGAATTGATGCAAGACGCGGAGTTCGTGAAGTGCTACGTGGTGGACCTGGCGCTCGGGCTGAAGGCGGCCATCATGCTGCTCAACCCGCGGCGCATTGTGATTGGAGGCGGTATCTCGAAGGCGGGGGACCGGCTGTTTGCACCGCTCGGCCAGGAGTTGCGGCGGCAGATTACCAGTTGGTCCGCGGCACGAATTGATGTTGTGCCGGCGGCGCTGGGCGACGACAGCGTGCTGTACGGTGCGCTATCGCTGGCACGCCGATCGTAGTTCGGGAAACCCGCCCCAAAGGTCGCGGTTCCGATTGGAATGGCACTTCTTTGCAGATAGTCACACAGCCGCGACCGGGGTGCCCACCTGGTCGGGGGCGGAGCGGCCGCCGGGAACTGGTTTCCCCCATTTCGGTTAAGCACCCGCCGCGGCGGGCGCGCACTACGCCGCCAGAATCCCGAGTCTCTTTCCCACCTTCCGAAACACTTCCAGCGCCTGATCCAGTTCCGCTTTCGTGTGAGTGGACGCGACAATCGTGCGCACCCGCGCCTTGCCCTTCGCCACCGTGGGGAATCCGATGCCCGTCGCCAGGACGCCTTCCTCGAACAACTCGCGCGATAGCTGGTGGGCCAGCGCCGCATCGCCGACGATCACCGGAGTGATGGGCGTCTCACTGATGCCCGTGTTAAATCCGGCGGACTTCAGACCCGCTTTGAAGTAGCGCGTGTTGTCCCAAAGCTGTGCGATGCGCTCCGGCTCCTGCTCCAACACGTCGAAGGCGGCCAGGCAGGCGGCGGCCACGGCGGGCGGGTGCGAAGTCGAAAACAGGAACGGGCGCGCCCGGTGATAGAGAAACTCGATCAGGTCGCGGCTCCCGCACACGTACCCGCCGAGCACGCCGATCGCCTTGGAGAGCGTTCCCACCTGAATGTGCACGCGTCCATCCAGGCCGAAGTGATCGATGGTCCCGCGGCCGTTGCGACCCAAGACGCCCGAGGAATGCGCATCGTCCACCATCATCAAGGCGCCGTGGCGTTCGGCGGCCTCGGCCAAGCCGGGCAGTGCGCCGATATCGCCATCCATGGAGAACACACCGTCGGTGATCAATAGCTTGCGTCCCGGCACGGAATCCAGTTCGCCCAGAATCTTCTCCGCGGCGGCGGCGTCCTTGTGCGCGAAGACGTGTATCTTGGCGCGCGAGAGGCGGCAGCCGTCGATGATGCTGGCGTGGTTCAGTTCGTCGCTGACGATGTGGTCTTCGGGGGTCAGAATCGCCGCGACGGTCCCGGCGTTGGCGGCAAAGCCGGACTGGAAAACCACGCACGCTTCCACGTTCTTGAAAGCCGCGATGCGCTCTTCCAACTGCATGTGAATGCTCATGGTGCCGGAGATGGTGCGCACCGCGCCACTGCCGACACCGAATTTGCGAATGGCATCGAGGGCCGCCTCGCGCAGCTTGGGATGCGTGGTCAGCCCCAGATAGTTGTTGGAGGCCAGGTTGATCACTTGTTTGCCATCGAAGCGCGCTTCCGCCGCGCTTGCCGTTTCCAGGATTCGCAGACGCTGGTAGGTGCCCTCGGCGCGCCACTGTTCCAGTTGATCGTGAAGATAAGAGAGAGGATTCGACATGGGATCTCCTGACCGGCTTCGATCACCGGTCCTCGCAATTGCCCCTACAATTCCCGGTAGCTGCCGGCAAAATAAAGCAGCGGCTGGCCGTCGTTGACCTGCGCGTGCACCATCTCGCCCACCAGAATATCGTGATCGCCCATGGGCACAATCCGGTGGACGGCGCACTCGATGGCGGCCAGCACGCCTGGCAGCAGCGGCACTCCGGTGACGCCCGGCTGCCAGGCGACGCCGTCGAAGCGGTCTTGGCCCTTGCGCGCAAAGCGCTCGGATAGTGCGCGCTGGTCTTCCGCCAGAATATTGATTCCAAAATGGGTCGCCGCGCGAAAGTGGTGGATGGCGGAGACCGCGTGTCCCAGGCAGATGAGGATCAGCGGCGGGTCCAGCGACACCGAGGTCAGGCTGCTCACGGTGAGCCCGTGCGGCGCGCCTTTAGCGTCCAGTACACTGGCAACGCTAACGCCGGTTGCGAAACGCCCGCAGGCCCGCCGGAATTCCTCGCTGCCGACCGGCGCGCGTTGGCCTGCGTACCTCTCGCTTGACATGGGAATAAATTCAATCTTATCATGTGGTTGACTGATGCGGGAACCAAGATCCTTCCGCGCTGGGACCAGGAGGCTGTTTTGATCAAGCTGGACATCATCAACGAAGTCGTAAATCGCACCGGCATCACCAAGACCAAAGCCGAAATGGCAGTCGAAACGGTCTTCGAATCCATGAAGAAGGCGCTCGAACAGGGCGACCGCATCGAATTGCGCGGCTTCGGCGTCTTCAACGTGAAACCTCGCAAAACCGGGATCGGACGCAATCCGCGCACCGGCGCGGAAGTCTCCATCCCGCCCGGCAAGGCCGTGCGTTTCAAGCCCGGCAAGGAGTTACAGACGCTGCAGTAGTGCCCGCTGCGCGCCGCGGTTATCGTGTCATCTCAGGATTCCTCTCCTGCGCCGTACCCTGACTCTGCCGAAATCGGTACGGGCAGCGCGCACGCCTTTGCCCCGCACCGCACACGGGAACGCTACTGGCTGTATTCTCTGTTGTTTGCACTCACCCTGGTGACTACCTGCATGGTGGGGGCCGCGATGCAAAGCGATTTCGAACACAACGTGCCGTTCGATCTGGAGCATAGCCTCGAGTTATGGGGGTACTTCTGGAGGCACCCTGCCGCCCTCCTCCAAGGCTTGCCGTATTCTCTTACCCTGCTGCTGATTCTGCTGGCCCATGAGTTCGGCCACTACCTGGCCTCCGCCTTTCACCAGGTGGATTCCAGCCTTCCGTATTTTTTGCCCTCGCCGATTTTGGGGACCTTCGGCGCCTTCATCCGGATTCGTTCCCCCATCTACTCCCGGCGGGCGCTATTCGACATCGGCATCGCCGGCCCCCTGGCCGGCTTCGCTTTTCTGCTGCCGGCGCTGGCCGTCGGGATCGCCTTCTCCAAAGTGATTCCCGGCATTGCCCACGAAGGCAGCCACCAGTTTGGCGTTCCCACGTTGCAGTGGCTGCTGGCGCACGCCATCTTCCCGGCGGCGGCAACCGGCGATATCTACCTCCACCCGGTGGCGCGCGCCGCCTGGGTAGGGATGTTCGCCACCGCCATGAATCTGCTGCCCGTCGGCCAACTGGACGGCGGTCACATTTTGTACTCCTTCTTTCCAACGCGCCATCGCGCGGTCAGCAAGGCACTGTGCATCCTGATGCTGCCGCTGGGCATCTTCTGGAAGGCATGGATCTTCTGGGCCCTCATTCTGTGGTGGCTGGGCCGGCGCCATCCGTTGATCTACGATTCCACCGACCTCGGCGAGGCGCGCCACAAGCTGGGCTGGCTGGCGCTCGCAATCTTTATTCTCTGCTTCACCTATCAACCATTTGCCGACGGCGGCCTATGATGAAGATCACGGCCACGATTATCACGCTCAACGAAGAGCGCAATATCGCGCGCGCCATCGAAAGCCTCCGCTGCTGCGATGAGATCCTGATCCTCGATAGCGGCTCCACCGACCGCACCGTGGAACTGGCCAACAACCTGGGAGCGCGCGTGATCGAGGAGGGATGGCGCGGCTACGCCGGCCAGAAAAACTGGGCCGCCGACCAGGCCACTCACGAGTGGATCCTTTCCCTCGACGCCGATGAGGCGCTGAGCGAAGCGCTGGAGGCCGAAATCCTGAACCTGAAGAAATCCGGCCCGCGCTTCGACGCCTACACCATGCCCCGCCTGGCCCGCTATCTGGGACGTTGGATCTACCACTCGGGCTGGTACCCGGATCGCAAAGTCCGCCTTTACGACCGGAGTAAAGCCAGGTGGGTGGGTGATTTTGTGCATGAAAGCGTGCGCAGCCAGGGGCACGTCGGAAAGCTGGAAAGCGACATCCTGCACTTCACCTGCGATTCGCTCTCCGAGCATCTCAAAACGCTCGACCACTACACGACCCTCGCCGCGCAGGAACTGGCAGCCAACAGAGTACCGGTGCCGCTGTCGAGCCTGATCCTCGACCCACCCTGGAATTTCGTCAAGGCCTACGTATTCCAGCGCGGCTACCTCGACGGGCTCGAAGGCCTCATCATCTCCTACATGGCCGCCTTCTACACTTTTCTGAAATACTCCAAAGCGAGAAACATGAGTTGATGCGGGTCCTTCATCTCGATGCCGGAAGAGAGATGCGCGGCGGCCAGTGGCAGGTGCTGCGGCTGGTGGAAGGGCTGGCCGCGGCGGGTGTGGAGTCCACCCTGCTGGCGCGCCAGGATGCGCCGCTCTACGTGGCCGCCCGCAAGCAGGGCTGGCGCGTGGAACCGCTTGGCGTCACCCGCGCCCTGGGCTGTCTGCGCGGCCACCAACTGATCCACGCCCACGATGCGCGCAGCCACTCGCTGGGCGCTTTCCTGCGCGCCAGGCCGCTGGTGGTGTCGCGACGCGTCTCGTTCCCGGTGGGCTCGCGCTGGAAGTACGGTAGAGCGAGACGCTACCTGGCGGTCTCGCAGTTCGTCAAGAAAGTGCTCATGCAGGGCGGCGTCCCGGAGGAGAAGATCAGCGTGGTCTACGACGGCGTGCCCGTGCTCGAAGTCTCGCACGGCAAGCAGGTTCTGGGCCTGGAAAAGGATTCCGGATTGCTGGCTCAAATGGGCCTGAAGATGGTTGCGAACCTGGAAGAGGAGATCCCCGACGCCGCGATCCTGGTCTATGCCACCAACAGCGAGGGCCTCGGCTCTGGCGCGCTGCTCGCCATGTCGGCGGCGGTGCCCGTGATCGCGAGCAATGTCGGCGGGCTGGGCGAGGTCATCCGCCACGGCGAAAACGGCCTGCTGGTGGAGAACGACCCGGCCGCCATCGCGGGCGCCATCCGCCAATTGCTGGACCACCCCGAACAGGCGCGGCAAATCGGCGCCGCCGCACGCCGTACCGTCATCGAGCGTTTTACGGTGGACCGCATGGTGGCGAGCACGCTGGAGGCCTACCGCCGCGTACTGGCGTGACAGATCAGCGAAACGTTCTCCTTGCACGTCATACTATCTCTGGTGACCCTGTGATCGAAGCCCCTATCGCGCTCCTGTTCGGCCTGCTCATCGGCAGCTTTCTCAACGTGTGCATCCACCGTTGGCCGCGTAACCGGAGTGTCGTCAAACCACGCTCCCATTGCGTACGCTGCCGCAAGCCAATCGCCTGGTACGACAACATCCCGCTCGTGAGCTACCTGGTGCTCGGCGGGCGCTGCCGGCGCTGCGGCGCCAAAATCTCGGCGCGCTATCCGCTGGTGGAGTTCCTCACCGGAATGCTCTTCTTCTACCAGGTGGGCACGCTCGGTCCGACGGTGGCGGCTCTCAAGATGTGCGTCTTCTGCGCCATCGCCGTGGCGCTGATCTTCTGCGACCTGGAAAAGCGCATCCTGCCAGATGAATTCACGTTAGGGGGCATGGTGCTCGGCTTGATTTTCGCCGGGCTGGTCCCCGTGCCTGACATCACGGCGCAAGCTCTCCTGTGGATAGCCGGCGCGGAGTTGCCCGCCTGGGCGCGTTCCATCGCGGAATCCGCCCTCGGCGCGACCCTGCCCGCGTTCTTCCTGTGGTTCGGCGGATGGCTGTATTTCAAGATCCGGCATCGCGAGGGGCTTGGCCTTGGCGACGTCAAACTGGTCGCCATGGTGGGCAGCTTTCTCGGATTGCGCGGCGCCCTCCTAACCCTGATCCTGGGATCGATCAGCGGTTCGGTGATCGGCTACGGCTACATAAAGCCCACCGGCAAGGACCCGGCCAGCTACGAACTGCCTTTTGGCACCTTCCTGGGGGTCGCTGCCCTGCTCGCCGCCATCCTGGGTAATCAACTGCTCCCCACGTAGAACAGACCGTCGCTTTTTGTGGTCACGCCTCTCTGAAGCGCGGGCCGGATGACAGACGACGCAAGGCGATCGTCAGTCCCACGTTGGGCTCCCCTATTCCCCGGCGCGGCGCGTGCGCCCGCCGCTCTCCAGAACTTCACGCACCTTGGCGGTCAACGCGGCCGGCGTGAAGGGCTTTTGCAGAAAGGCCACTTCCTTTTGGAGAATGCCCGTATTGACGATCCCGGTGTCCGTATAGCCGGACATGTACAACACCTTCATGCCGCCGCGCTGCCCGTGCAGTTCCCCTGCCAACTCCCGCCCGCTGACCTTGGGCATCACGACGTCCGTGATCAGCAGGTGAATCACGCCGCGATAACTGCCCGACAGGCGTCGCGCTTCCGATGGATCGGACGTGTCCATTACTCTGTAACCCGCCCGCACCAGAGTCTCGCGCACCAGATGGCGCACCATCTCGTCATCTTCCACCAGCAGGACCGTTTCCGAGCCCGACGCCACATGCCGGCGAGAGTACTCGGCTTCCACCGCCGCCGGTTGGTCGATACGCGGAAGGTACACCTTCACCGAGGTTCCGCGGCTGGGCACGCTGTACACGTCTAGATTCCCGCCGCTTTGCTTCACGATGCCGAACACCGTGGAGAGCCCCAACCCCGTGCCCCGGCCGGCGCCCTTAGTGGTGAAGAAGGGCTCGAACAGGCGCGCCTGGGTGGCTTCATCCATACCGCCGCCGTTGTCGCTCACGGCGACCTGTACGTACTGCCCCGGTTTCACCGACAGGTGGCGCCCCGAGTAACTTTCGTCGAGTTCCACGTTCGTGGTTTCGATGGTGAGCCTGCCGCCTTTCGGCATGGCATCGCGCGCGTTCACCACCAGATTCATCAGCACCTGTTCGATTTGGCCCGAATCCGCGCTCACCATCCCCAGATCCGGCCGCAGCACCAGTTGCAGATCTACATCCTCGCCGATCAGGCGCCGCAGCATCGTGCTCAGGCCCGTCACTACCTTATTGAGATCCAGCACCTTGGACTGCAACAACCGCGGCCGGCTGAAGGCCAACAACTGCTTGGTCAGCGCGGCCGCGCGCTCCCCGGCTTTTAGAATCTGCTCCGCCGCATAATAATTCGGATTGCCGGGCTCCAGTGCGTTCAGGATGAGCTGGCTGTAGCCCGAAATGATGGTCAGCAGGTTATTGAAATCGTGCGCCACGCCACCGGCCAGCATGCCCACGCTCTCCATTTTCTGCGCCTGCCGCAACTGGTCTTCGAGTTGGCGGCGTCCGGTGACGTCCATCAGCACCGCCAGTTCCGCCGGATGCCCGCCGAAATCGATGAGGTGTTGCGCCATTTCCACGTCGATAATGCGGCCACTACCGGTGCGATGCCGGCGCGGGCTGCCGGATGCCGGGCCGCTCTCTTCACTCACCAGCACCGCGTCCAGGCTCATGCCGCGAAACTGGTCGCGCGTGTGGCCATACAGCAATGCCGCCGCCGAATTCGCCTCCAGGATTTTACTCTCCGCGGGGTCGATCACCCACATGGGTTGAGGATGTTCCTCGAACAGTAGCTGGAACCTGCGCTCTTTGTCCTGGAGCAGTTGTTTCGCCGGCATAATTTGAGAAACCTAATAACTCATAGCTCTCTCTACCTATCGACAAGCATATAAGGTTACATTAGCTCACTCAATGCCCGGCGGGGGCAACTTGTCCTAAGTCGCACATCAAACGGTACTTTCGGTACCGTATCCAAGGATATGGTACGTTTCCACGTTCTTGAGGTTTGCCGCCCCACTTCACCGAGGTGAGATCATCGAACCATGAGCAAGACTCCGAGCGCCGCGCCGCGCACCGAGGGGCGCATCTTCGACAAGGATTGGTCCGTCGCGAATGTCGCCAGGCTACTGCGCTCTAACGCGGGGCGAGGCGTGTGGCGCCACGTGGCGACCACCGGCGGCAGTTCGGCGTCAGTCAACCAATACTATCTGCGGACGGTTTCCGCGTTCCACCTGCCTAGCAGCGCGTCCCTGATCTTCATGCGTCTGGAACGGGAGAACTGTTTTTATCTTTCGCTGTGCTTTGCCGGCAACGATGAGTATCTGCCGTGGAACCCGGAAACGGCCGAGTTGTGGCTCTGGGCACTGTTTGGCGAGGATCGACCGCGCGTCCACGAGGCTGCGGACGCCACCGGGACTGTGCGGCAATTCACACTGCCGATGGGCGAATGAAAACACCGGCGTGCCGGAAACGGCTCCGATCAGAAACCGTCAGAGCGCGAAATCCCGAAAACGGTTTTTGGGGGGCGTCGCTCCATATCAGAAATTGATCTTGGCGCCCAGTTGGATGCGCCGCGCGGCGCGGAAACCGCTGATCTGGCCGAACACCGTGCTGGTGTTGTTGGCGGAGGCAAATCCGCTCGGATTCACCCAGTTCAGTGTGTTGAAGGTTTCGGCGCGAAGCTGTAGCTTCCAGGCGCCGTCCCTGGCGATTCTGAAGTTCTTCATGATGGACGTATCCAGATTGAAGAAACCCGGACCGCGAATCGTGTAGCGTCCGGCATTGCCCGGCCGCACCGTTCCCTGCGGCACGGCCGCGAAGCAGGCGGTGTTGAACCAGGTAAGGCCCTCCGCCGAACTCTGTGCGGAGCCACCATACTTATGGGGCGCTCCCTTGTTCGGATCGCAAATCTGATCCGGCCGTATGCCGGCCGGACCGCCGTTGCCGAGCCCCAGGCCGGCGGGATCGACGCCGGACGTGGAGACTGTGGTTGGCTGGCCCGTATAGGCCGAGACGATGCCGGAAACCTGCCAGCCGCCGACCGTGCTGTTCAAGAACCCGCGGCTGTGATTAAAGAACGGCAACGTGTAAACGTAGTTCATGGACAGAACCTGGCGGCGGTCGGTTGGAGCCGGGCCGTAATCGGCGTCCCAGTCATATGAGTTCTGCGGCGCGTTGCTCCGGTCGGAGCCGTTGTTCGTAAGGGTCTTCGAGAACGTGTACGCCACGCCGATCAGTCCCGCCGCGCCGAAGCTCTTGCGAAGGTGGGTCTGCAAGGAGTGATAGTTGGAATCGAACGCCGACTGGATACCGCTGAACGCGTTGAATCCCTTGAACGGGCGGACGGCGTTGATGTTCGGCCAGTCCGAGGACGTGAACACTGTCGTCCCGGGGGCGTTTGCTCCCGTGCCCGAGTTGTTTTTCAACCCGGCGGCCAGAGCCACTCCGGGCCGCGCCTGGTTCATATCCACGACACCCAGCAGGTGCGTGCCCTTGGAACCGAAGTAGCCCACTTCCAGCACGAAGCCCTTGGGAAGGTGATGCTGGATATTGAGACTCCACTGCTGGGTGTACGGAGTCAATGCCGGGATCTGAGTGCCGCGAGGCGCCAGCACCGCCGTGGCGAGCGGTCCGAGAGGGTCGATGCCCGCCGTGCCCGCCGACACGTCGCTGAAACTGGCGTTGGTATAGCTTACGCTGGCCACGTACGGCGGGTTGGCGAAGATATTCTGCTCGTAGATGCCGAACAGGGTGGAATCGTGGTAAATGCCGTATCCCGCGCGGAAGGAGGTCTTGCTTCTGCCGAAGGGATCCCATGCCACGCCCACGCGCGGCGCGAAATTATGGAAGTTGTCGTTGGAGATCTTGTTGCCGTAGGGCGAGTTCTTTCCGCCGATGATGATGCCGTTGGTCTGCCACCCGGTGGTGCCCGCAATCACCCTGCCGTTGGTGGTATCGATCTTGGGCGCCTTGGCCGGATCGTACGCACTCGGACTGAAGTTGGACAACTGGCCGTTGGTATCGATGGGCTGGCCGAAGTAGGACCACCGCACGCCCAGAAACAGTGTCAGCCGCGGGCTCACTTTGAAATCGTCTTGCGCGTACAGTTCATGCTGCGTCGCCCAAACGTCCGGCGTGATGTCCTGTGACGGCTGGCTGAAGGTGGCGACGTTACCCAGCAGGAAGTTGGTCCAGGACTGCTGGAAGGCCGACGTCCCGGTGAGAACTCCAGCACTCGTAAAACCGAAGCTCCCCTGGCCGCTGTTGGCATTCTCGGTCTTGTTGTACCGGTTCCCGCTGTAGCCGAACTTCCACACGTGACGGCCCTTGATCCACGACAGGCTGTCGCTCCAGGCGTAGTTGCGGTTGTAATCGATATACGGCCCGGCGCCGTTGATGCTCGGTCCAGAGGTCATGGTGACGGTCGGCACTACACCCTGCGGATTCGGGAACGGCGTCTTAGGGCTGATGTTAGGGCTGTTGACTCTGGCCGAGAGTCCCACGGGCCTGGTGAGAATCGCGCTTTGAGAGAAGTTGCACGCGGCATCGTTGACCAGGGTCGGCTTGAAGATGTTGAGGGAGTGCGCCACTACGCCGCGCCCCGGCGAGTTGGTTTCGGTGAT